>JBGSRY010000401.1:0-5635 GCA_041737325.1 Rhodoferax sp.
CGCCATGGCGGAGGTGCAGGCGCGCCGTGGCAGCTGGTTTGACCCCGAGTTGGTGGATGCGTTGCAAGCGGTCAGCCGCGATGCCGCGTTCTGGGCCATGCTCAGTTCACCCCAACTTGAGCCGGCGGTGTACACCATGGAGCCTGGCGGGCATGAAGTGGCGGTGGATGAAGACTTTCTGGACGACATCACCGAAGCCTTTGGCCAGGTGGTGGATGCCAAAAGCCCGTTCACCGCCGGGCACAGCGCCCGCGTCGGGCTGTATACCGCGCTGTTGGGCGAGTCCATGCATGTGCCCGAAGCCCGCAGACGCTGGCTCAAGCGTGGCGCGTTGTTGCACGACGTGGGCAAGCTGGGCGTGAGCAACCGCATTTTGGACAAGCCCGGCAAACTCGACGATGCCGAGTGGAAAGCGATTCAGAGCCACGCCAGTTACACCGAAGCCATTTTGAGCCGGGTGCGTATTTTTGACGAGCTGGCGCGGGTGTCGGCAGCGCACCACGAGCGGCTGGATGGCAAGGGCTATCCGAAGGGTCTGGCGGGGGATCAGATTGCGCTGGAAACCCGCATCATCACCACGGCTGACATTTTTGATGCCATCACCGCTGAGCGGCCCTACCGGGGCGCGGTGCCGATCGACAAAACGCTGGTCATCATGGGCGAAACGGTGGGCAGTGCCATTGATGCCGACTGCTTTGCGCATTTGAAGCAGATCATTGTGCAAAGCCCGGAATTGTTTCCGCACTGAAGCGCTTAAACTTTGCCGCAGATTTTCCGTCCGAGCACGCCATGACCAACCCTGCACCAGAACACATCCTGATTGTTTATTCCACCACCGACGGCCACACGCCGCGCATTTGCGCCCGCTTGCAGCAGGTGATGCTGGGTCTGGGTAAAGAAGTGACGGTGTTGCCCATGGCACAGGCCGCCACGCTGGCGCTGGATGGTTTTGACCGGGTGGTGCTGGGGGCCAGTATTCGCTATGGCCATCACCAGCCCGAGGTGGCGCAATTCATTGCCCGGCATCAGGGTCAGCTTGAGCATCGGCCCAGCGCCTTTTTTACGGTCAATATTGTGGCGCGCAAGCCTAATAAAAACACGCCGGCCACCAACCCCTACCTGATCAAATTTTTGCGCACCATCACCTGGCAGCCGGCGTTGACCGGCGTGTTTGCCGGCAAGCTGGATTATCCCAAATACGGTTTTCTGGATCGTTTGATGATCCGCTTCATCATGCTCATCACCGATGGGCCGACCGACCCCAAAGCGGTGGTCGAATTCACCAACTGGGATGCGGTGGAGGCGTTTGCGCGCGAGGTGTGTGCCTTGCCGCGCTGAATCGGGCGTGCGACACGCACGCGGTGTTGGGATGGTGGAGACAGGCGGGATCGAACCGCCGACCTATTGATTGCGAACCAATCGCTCTCCCATCTGAGCTATGCCCCCATCCGGGCCGGATTTTAGAGGGCAAAAGTGGCCATGGGAAACCCCCGCAGGCGAAATTCGCGTGCTCTGGAGCGATTGGCCGATAATCGGGCTTTGCCGTTGCGCCCAAGACCACCCGTATGAAAGACCATTACGCTGCACTGAACTTGCGCAGTTCGGCCAGCTTGGCTGACATCAAAAAAGCGTTTCGCCAAGCGGCCTCCACCCACCACCCCGATCGCAACCCGGCACCTGAAGCGGCGGCACGTTTTCGGGCCGCCCAGGAGGCCTACGAGGTGCTGTCAGACCCCGCCAAACGCCAGGCTTTTGATGCCAACCGGCAGCGCAATTTGCTCGACGACCCGCTGCACACAGCCCGGGAAATCTGGCAAACCTATGTCAAGCACATTTTTGAACGTGCGCCCTCCTGAAGGATCAACCCATGAGCATGTCTGCTTTTTTTCGCAATTTGCGCACCACGTACCAGGCCGAACTGGACGACCTGAGTTTTGATTCAGAAGGCCGCAACGTGTTGCGCCAACGCCTGCTTGAAAAACGCGGTCAGGTGACGTTTTTGCGGCAAATGATCGAGCTCAGCCCTGAAATGGTGGCTGTGGTGTTTCATGGGGGTTTCCACTTTGAGCAGCCCGCTGTGCTGGAGCATGTACTGACGCTGGACTCTGACGAGTTCCCCGATTGGGCCAGTTTGACCGAGGCCGTCAAGCTCACGCCCTGGGCGCAGGAACTTGCCCGCGGGTTTTTGCAGGAGCCCCAAGGCGACTGGTTCATGACCGTGGCCGCCGCGCTCGAATACATGCACCAGCGCCCGACACCGCATCCGCATGAGGCACAAGACCATGATCACGAGCATGACGCTGACAACGGCCGCGAGCAGACCCAGCGGCGCGAACTCGACCATGGTCATGATTTTGACCGTGACGACGAGCACCATCAGGAGATGGACCACGAAGAAGCCAGTGCCCAATGGCTTGAAGACCAGGGTTTTGACCGCAAGGAATAAGGAACACCATGCACCATTTGGCTTTGATCGAACAAACCCGCGCCCTGATTGCGGCCGGTGACATTGTGGGCGCAGAGCATGCGCTGGTGGCGTTGGCCGACCGCGACGGTGACGGCGCGCTGATGGAAGTGCTGGCGCAGCTGCCGCCCAAGGACGTGCTGGCCGTGATTCGCGAATACGACAGTTCGCGTGAAACCATCATCAGCGCCATGCTCACGCCCGAGCAGTTTGCGCGTGCCGTGGTGATCGAAAAACAATACCGAGATCTGACGCGCACCCACCTGCGCGGCATGATGAATGCGGTGATCTTCCGGGCTGAGGCCAAACCGCTTGATTTTTTGACCGCCATTGGCGACCTGGAAGGCGGCAGCGAAGCGCTGGCGGACTATTTTGAAGAAAAATGGAGCCGCATCGAAGCCTTTGCCCGTACCGGTACGTTTGACACCGTTGAAGACGATGGTGACATGCTGTCTGAAGATGAGTTGCGCGCCAACGCTTACGCCCGCCCCAAGCTGGACGAAGACGAAGTGGCGGACTCTGACTGGATGCAACTGGCCTGGCTGCTGCGCTATGAAGCCCCCGACCTGTTCATTGAAATGCTGTTGGTGCTGCGTGCCAAAGCGCGTGCATTCGAGCTTGGTCTGGACGAGGAAGACGCGTATGAGGATGATGGCAAGGTGGAAACCGGCGACACCGACCGCGGCCAGGCTACACCGGCGGCGATTGACCCCGACGAAGAGTCGGCTATCTGACCGTGCCGACACACCTTGACCCGCATGACGCTCACCCCCTCTGACCCGGCCCACACGGTTGCGCTGTTTGACCAGCGTCCGTTTTTTGAAAAAGCCCTCACCTACGGGTTGCAGCACGGGCTGATTGATGCCGCCAGGCTGGATGCCATGGCGGCAGAAGCCCCCAAGGGCATGGTGCAAATAGCGCGCTATTTTGGCAGCGAATATTTGCGTCCTGAGCTGGAGCTGGCGCGCGAACGGCTGGTCAACCTGATCAGCCTGCATTTGCAGGATGCCAGTGCTGGCAACTTGGCGTATGCCGCCGGGCTGCTGCGCGACCACTCCTTGCTGTCGCGCTCCAAAGCGGGCTCAGACCTGCTCAAAGCGCTGATCGTGATGCCTCAAAACACCCACTTTGGCATGAATGAGCGCGGCGGCTTTTCAGACCGGCACCTGCCCCAGCTGGCGCGCTGGTCGCTGGCCAGTTATGCCGATTACCAGGCTGAATTGGCGGCGCGCGAGCATGCCGTGGAGACGGTGCAGGCGGCGCTGTGGCTGGCCGAGCAGTACGGCGTGTCCGCCGACGACCTGCAAGATGCCGAACCCGATGCCGAGGCCGTGATTCGCACCGCGCTGTTGCTCGGGTTGACGCGACGCCAAGCGTTGCCGGATTGGGTGGGTTTTGAAAAACTCATCGCCGCGTTGCGGCTCAAGCAGCCGCCCCCCGATGTGTTGAAGTTGCCCAAGGCCTTACCACCAGACTGGCACTCGGTGGTAGAGGGTGTGCGCCAGTCGGTGCTCAAGGATTGGCCACGGCTGCTTGACCAACGCCTGCTGCCACGCAAATTGTTTGACCAGACCCCCGCCTTCATGGGGCGCTATTTTTGGCTTGAAGATGCGCTGAGCGAAGTCAGCCAGCACGACCACCGCCGCAGTGCGGTCTGGGACAAATTGACCCAGGGGCACACCGATGACGGCACACTGCTGACGCTGTGCCTGAGCGTGGCGGCAGCCAGTGCCCCCAAAACGGTGTTGTCAGAGTCGTCAGCCAAGACCCTGGTGCGCAAAATCCGCAAGCACGGCTGGCATCCCGGCTTGGCGCTGGACTACCTGGCCAGCCATGCGCCCGAGCAGCATCAAGACGACTTTGCTGCGCTATGGAATGACTTTGTAGCCGAGTCGCAGGCCACGCTCTGCAGCGACCACGACCCCCAGATGCACGATGCCCTGGCCTTGCTGCGGCGTGAGTGCAATGTGCGCTGACTTTGCTGTGCCCGCACGCGGCGCTGCTGGTTAGGCTGCGCGCGTGCCAAACAGGTGGGACAGCTCGCGGTCCATCATGTCGGCATCACCGGTGTTGAGTTCCAGCAAGCGGCGCAGACGGGTCAGGCTTTGCAGCTCAATGGCGGCGCAGGCCACGCCAATGTGACCGTCGTCAAGATGCACCACCTTGCCATTCATTTCAATCGCTTCATCGCCGTCGTTCAGCGGCAGCACCAGACGGCAGCTGTCGTTCAAGGTCACGCTGGCATCCGGCTCCGCTTGCACCAGCGCGCCTTTCAGGGCGATGTCGAGCAGCGTCACTTGCAGCGTTTGCCCCGGCAGGTGCAGGGTGGCATGGGCCATGAAAGGCACGCGGGAAAAAAGGCGGTGGCCCTGTGCCGAAGCGGTGTTCATGGTGGATTCCTTCAAAGTGGACGATGGGGAGCAGTGGACAAGTGTGGATGATAAGTCCGCCGCAGCAGTGGCCACGCGCCGGGTTAGAATCCGCAACCTTGGAAGCGTGGCAGAGTGGTCGATTGCACCGGTCTTGAAAACCGGCAACGTTTTGCGACGTTCGTGAGTTCGAATCTCACCGCTTCCGCCAGTTTCAAGCTATCGCCCCAGCACCGGGAACAGCTTCACCAGTCCATCGGACATCACCTCCACCGACAGCGCCGCCAGGATCAACCCCATCAGCCGGGTCATCACGTTGATGCCGGTCTTGCCCAAGCCTTTGGCAATCGGCTGTGCCAGTGAAAAACACAGTGCGGTGGCAAAAGCAACCACCAAGCCATAACCCACCAAGGTGCCCAGTTGCAAAAATGTCTTGGCTTTGTCGGCATAAATCACCACCGTGGACATGGTGGCCGGGCCCGTTAGCAGCGGAATGGTGAGCGGCACCACGGCAATGCTGGCGCGGGTGGCCGCGTCATGCATTTCTTCTTCGTTCGATTTGGCCTCGGCCGGCTGGGCGTTGAGCATGGCCAAGGCGGAAGTCAGCAGCAGCATGCCACCGCCGACCTGAAAACTGGCCAGCGAGATGCCCAAAAAAATTAAGAATGTGCAGCCCCATCAAGGCGCTGGTGGCAATCACCACAAAGGTGCTGAACGACGCGATCCAGATCGTCCGCTGGCGCTGCGCACGGCTGAAATCGTGTGTGTAGTGGATGAAAAAAGGCACGATGGCCAGCGGGTT
>JBGSRY010000406.1:0-11740 GCA_041737325.1 Rhodoferax sp.
AATCAGGTACTTGTAAAAATTCCATTTTGGTGTGGTGCCGGTTGCCGCCGCCAGTTGGGCATAGAGCGCGTTGCGGTTCGGTCCAGATACCACCGTCTTGGAAAACATGGGGAATTTGACGGCGTAGGTGTTGAAGCAAAAGTCGGCAATTTCCTTGTTGGAGCCGGGTTCTTGTTGGCCAAAGTCGTTGGACGGGAACCCCAGCACCACGAGGCCTTTGGATTGGTATTGGCTGTACAGCGCTTCCAGCCCTTCGTATTGGTCCGTGAAACCACAAAAACTGGCGGTGTTGACGACCAGAATCACCTTGCCCGCATACTGACACAGGTTTTGCGGTGTTTCGTCCTGCAACCGGTTAAAGCTGTGTTTCAAAATCTCGGGACAGGTCGCTTGCGTGCTGGTTGGAGGCGTGGCTGCAGTTGGTTGCGTGGATGCCGCAGCCTGGCTTAAAGATGACGCAAACAGGCTTGCCAAAAAGATCAAACTGCATCCCATGAATTTTTTCAAATGCATCGCAACCCCTAGTCTGGAATAAAACTGGGCACAGTTTATTGATTTGTTCAAGTCTTTGCTGACTCGGGCTTGATTGCTGCGAGCCGCCACAGCGAGGTGACTTCTTGGGTGCGCGCCAGATGCAGCGCATCGGTGCTGTCTTTAGTTTTGGGATGGTTGGCCTTGGCATCAATGCGGCTGACCACCCGCAAGCCGCCTTGCTCGAAAGCGGCCAGCAGCGCCGCACGCGTGCGCAGACCCAGCAGCTCTGCCAGGTTGGACAAAATCAGCCAGCCTTCGCCACCAGGTGCCAGGTGCTGGCTCAGACCGGCGAGAAAACCCTGCAACATTTGGCCGTTGTCGTCATACACCGCACGCTCTAGCGCAGAGCCCGGTCGCGCCGGCAACCAAGGGGGGTTGCACACAATCAGCGAGGCCAAGCCTTCGGGGAACAAGTTGGCTGCTTGCAGGCTGATTTTGTCTTGCATCCCCAGTCGCGCGATGTTGTCGCTGGCGCAGACCAAGGCGCGCGCCTCAGAGTCGGTGGCCACGACGCGGGTCACACCGCGTTGCACCAGCACGGCTGCCAGCACACCGGTACCCGTGCCAATGTCAAAAGCGGTGATGCCGGTTTGGCCTTTGGGTGGTTTGGGCAAGTGTGCGGTGGCCACCAGACCAATGTATTCTCCACGGACTGGCGAAAACACGCCGTAATGCGGATGGATCCGGTTGCCAGCAGCCGTGTCCAGTGCCGCAATTTCAACCCCCACACGCCGCCACTCGCTGGCGCTGGTGATGCCCAGCAATTCGCGCAAGGACACCACGCAGGCTTCAGCCGTTTGGTCCGCGTTCGTCGCAGCCAGTGGTTCAGCTTGTGGTGTGTCCCAGGCCTCATGGCAGGCGGTGGCTACCTGGGGTGCACGACGCAAGGCGATCTGATACTCGGCATCCAGCTCGACCAGCACCATGCCCAAGATGCGGGCGCGTTGTGCCTGCGCCTGACGATGCAGGTTGAAGGCTTGGCTAAGGGGTACTGCTGGCGCGGCTTTGATGCGTTTGCGCTTCGGGGGCTGATCTATACGTCGCGCCATGGCATCGAGCAAATGGCGTGCGTTGTGAAAGTCGCCACGCCACAGCAAACCTGTGCCACCACAGGCCAAGTGGTAGGCATCGTCGGCACGCAGGGTGTCGTCGGCCAGGACCATACGTTGGGGTCGGGCGCTGCCACGTTCACTGCGCCACAGGGCGGTGCGTGCCTGCCCCGACTCAGTCCAGCACAGGTGTGTATCAACGGGGCGCACAGGCTCCAAGCTTGAAGGTGGGATCATGAAGACAGTCGTAGAAAAGATACGACAGTTGTACCAGATTTGTTATAGAAAATAGAGCAAATTAGCTTTTATTTACAAGGGCTACAGCTGTATTTTGCTCATGAATTTTGAAAGCTCCAACTGTCTGTTCCAGGTGTTGCGCCTGATCCTGCAACGACTGCGCTGCGGCGGCGGCTTGTTCCACCAGAGCGGCGTTTTGCTGGGTCACCTGGTTCATCTCGTCAATGGCGCTGCCCACGCGTTCAATACCTGCTGTCTGGTCAGCGCTGGCCGAGGTGATTTCGCCCATGATGTCGGTCACATGGCGAATGCTGTCAACGATGTCGTTCATGGTGCTGCCGGCTTGATGCACCAGGCTGCTGCCCGCTTCGACCTGGGTCACCGAGTCGCCAATCAGGGTCTTGATTTCCTGTGCCGCATCGGCGCTGCGTTTGGCCAGGCTTCGCACTTCGGCGGCCACCACGGCAAAACCACGACCTTGTTCACCGGCGCGGGCGGCTTCTACCGCTGCGTTCAGGGCCAGGATGTTGGTCTGGAAGGCAATGCCGTCAATCACCGCAATGATGTCCACAATGCGTTTGGAAGAGGCATTGATGGAGGCCATGGTGTTAATCACGCCTGACACCACGCTACCACCACGCACGGCCACGTCAGAGGCGCTTTGGGCCAACTGGTTGGCGTGGCGCGCGTGTTCGGCGTTCTGGTTCACGGCTGCGGTGACCTCGGCCATGGAAGCGGCCGTTTTTTCCAGCGAACTGGCTTGTAGCTCGGTGCGGTTGGACAAGTCCAGGTTGCCACTGGCAATGTCACTGGAGGCGCTGAAGATGGTGTCGGTGCCCACGCGCACCTGGCGCACGATTTTTGCCAGACTGGCATTCATGTTTTGCAGGGCTTGCTGCAGTTCGCCCATTTCGTTGTTGGATCGGACTTGCACGTTTTGCGTCAAGTCGCCCTGCGCAATGCCGCGTGCCACCGTGACGCAATATTCCAGCGGTTGGGTCACGGTGCGGCGGATAAAAGGATAGATCAGCATCAGCACCGGGATGCAGGTGAACAGAGCCGCCAGAATGGAGTTGAGGCGCTGTTGCGCCAACCCGGCATTGACCTTGTCGAGCGACACCTTCATGCTCACGACACCCAGCACCGTGCCCTCGGGGCTGAGGTGACAAGCGGTGCAGTCTTTGCCGAGTGCGTTTTTGGAGGCCAGCGCCGGGCGCACCGCACGCAGGTATTCGCCCTTGGCATCGGACTCCACCGCCACCACGGCCTGGCCGCTTTGCAACACTTGCTGCTCAAGGGCATCGGGTTGGTGGTCGTCTTTTTCGGTGCCCTTGCCAAACAACTTGACCACGGCCTCGGCACGCAACACCCGCAGATCGCGGATCGATCCCAGTTGTTTGACCTGGTCCAGAAACACATCGCGCTGGGCTACGGTGCCTGTGACCATCATGCCGGTCAGGCCGGCCATGGTGGCATCGTGCATGCTGGCAGAAAAATCAGCGGCTTGATCCAGAGCCGCCTGGCGCGTGACGTGGCCTTGCCAGATGATCACGCCAGTCCAGACCACCAGCAGCGCCACGCCAATGGTGGTCAGCAGCTGGATCCAGATTTTGAATTTCGATTTGAATGCGTTCATGCCATGCCTATCGCCAGTGGTCGCCGTCATAGGTATCCGATTTAAAGTTTCTGCACCCTGCTACTGCGTGGCACCCAAAGCCAAGGCTGCTGTTTTGGAGGCAGCCAGTGCGTCGATGTCGGGTGCGACCTGGGTTGGCCAGCCCTGCAGATGTTGTTGGGTGATGTCGCACAGCGCGGTGATCCAGGCCGGGTCGTCGTTCAGGCAGGGGATGTAATGAAAGTCACGGCCACCAGCGTTTAAAAAAGCCACGCGTGCTTCCTGGTTGATTTCTTCCAGGGTTTCCAGGCAATCGCTGGTGAAGGCCGGGCAGATCACATCCACGCGCTTGACACCGGCTTGTCCCATGGCGATCAGGGTTGGCTCGGTATAGGGCTGCAACCATTTGGCACGACCCAGACGCGACTGGAAGGTGACCTTGAACTGGCCCTGATTCAAGCCCAGTTGTTCAGCCAGCAAACGCGCGGTTTTGAAGCATTCGCAGTGGTAGGGGTCGCCCAGGTGCAGGGTGCGCTCGGGTACGCCATGAAAGCTCATCACCAGCACATCCGGGCGGCCATGGCTGTGCCAATGGCGTTGCACCGTACCGGCCAGCGCGGCAATGTAGCGCGGGTCATCGGCATAGCGGTTGACAAAGCGCAACTCGGGCAGGTTGCGTACCGTGCCAGCCCATTGGTACACCGCATCAAACAAGCTGGCCGTGGTGGTGGCCGAATACTGCGGGTAAGCGGGCAGCACCAGCACCCGGGTCGTGCCGGCGGCCTTGAGTGCATCAAGCTGCGAGGCAATGGATGTGCTGCCGTACCGCATGGCGTAGCGCACTTGCACCGCATGGCCGCGCTCGGCCAGCCAGCCCTGCAGCAACTTGGCCTGCTTTTCAGTCCAGATTTTCAGGGGCGAACCTTCTGGCAACCAGACGCTGGCGTACTTGGCCGCAGACTGGGCTGGCCGAAAGCGCAGGATGATGCCGTGCAGAATCAACAGCCACAGCAGCCGTGGCACTTCCACCACGCGCGGGTCACCCAGAAACTCGGCCAAAAAGCGGCGCACGGCTGGTGTGGTGGGCGCGTCGGGCGTGCCCAGGTTGCAGTACAGCACCGCGGTGCGCGGGGTTTGTCCGTGCTTGAAGTCGGGTTCTTTGGCAAAAGGAGAAGAGAGCAAGTGCATGGCAGGATTTCCGGTTAAGGGGTGGCGGCGCGGCGCGGCTGCAGGGTCAGGGTTTCGTGCGTGTTGGCGACCACGTCGGCCTCGGTCAGGTAACGCATCAGGTAACCCCCAATCACATAGGCCGCGGCCTGGTCGCTGTAGTGCGGGTCAAACAGCACGCCGCTTTGACCCACCGGGTTGATGCTTTGCGCTTTGCCGGGGTTGGCAAAGTCGATGATGCGTCGGGTGGAGGGCCCATAGGTCACGGCCCACGGTGCCGGCCCGATCGGGGCCGACAAGTTGTTGGGCACTTCGTGCGAGCCGGGGGCCGGAAACGGCCCGACGTTGAACACCCAGTCGAGCGGTTTTTGAGCGGCCAGCGGGTGCGCGTGCGTCACGGTGTGGGCCTGGCCCCAACCCCAGTCGTTGGGGCTTTTGCCCAGTGTGGCGCGCAGGTGCTTCATGCTGGCATCCCAGGCCAGGCGCACGATGTCGCGGCGCGTTTCAATCTTGGCGGTTTTGACGTTGTCCCACCAAGGTGCGTGTTCATCTGCCGCCAGTCGCGGCAGCGCCAGATCCAGCGCGCGCGTGCCGAGCAGGTTGGTGAATTGGGCCGGGTCGAGTTCATCGGCCATGGCGGCTTTGGTGAGTTCGTACAGAAACTGGGTGAACACGGTGGGGGGAATGTTGTTGACGCTGTACTGGCCGTCCCATTGCGCCAGACTGTCAAACACCGAACGCTCCAGCGGGTCGCGCACCACGGCGCTCAGGTCGGCCATCAAAGGCTCCAGCACGCGCCAGAAGTAGCGTGTCTGGGTGCTCAGCTGCAACGATTCGGCGTTGAGCTTGTTCCATTGCAGCTTGTCGTTGCCCAGCCGGTCTTCCAGTGCCTGGGCGCGGTCATGCAGGTTGTAATAGCCGGGTATCGGCATGCCGCTGGTGCTGATGGGCTGGTGGTTGGCCGACACAATGTAGCCGCGCACCGGGTTTTCTTCGTGTGGGTTGTCGATGAAGCGGTAAAAGCCGAGTTTGTCAGCCTCGCTTGAGCCGCCGTCCAGGATGAAAGCCGGGTTCACGTTCAGTGGGCGCACCGGCAGTTTGGCTGCCGCCCACCAGCCAATGTCACCGGCGGCGTTGGCCCACACCACGTTCAGGCCCGGGGCATGGATCAGGCTGGCGGCCTCACGCGCCTTGGCCAGGGTGTTGGCGCGGTTCAGGTCGTAAAAGGCCTGCAAAATGGGGTTGTCGGTTTCCAGAAACGTCCACCACATGGCCACCGGGGCGCTGCCTGCGGTGTTGCCCAAGGGGTCGCGAAAAGCCTGGCTGATGATCGGGCCGTGTGGCGAGCGTTGCAGCTGCAGCTTGATGAATTTGCCACCCTTGACCTTGATGATTTCTTCGCTGCTGACCAGGTCAACCCATTGCCCGTTGGCCCAGACCTGGTTGGCGTTTTGCGGGTTGACCTTTTCTGCGATCAGGTCAAGGTCGTCATTCTGGAACATGGTCAGGCTCCAGCCAAACTGCTGGTTGTGCCCGAGCAGGGCCGAGGCGTTGAGGGCCTGAAAATTGCCATACAACTCAAACCCCGGCATGCTCAGGTGCGCCTCGTACCAGACCGAGGGCAGGGCAAAACCAATGTGCGGGTCACCGGCCAGCAACGGTTTGCCGCTGGAGGTGCGCGTGCCCGATACGGCCCAGGCGTTGCTGCCTTCAAACAGCGGCACACCGGCCAGGTCTTGCGCCTGCTGGCTGGCTTGGGCCAGCTGGTTCAGGGCCGACCAGTCGGGTGTGGTGGCTGGAGCCTGGTGTTGCGCGGGGCGGAGCAGGGCGGTGGCTGGCGCTTTTTCCAGCACCCCCAGTGGGTTCCAGTCGAGGTCAAAAATGGACAAATAAGCATCGCCCAACTCGTCACGCACGTAGGTCAGCAGCGGTTCGGTTTTGAAGGCGGCCGCAAAACTGTAGGCCAGGTAGCCCGACACGGCCACCGTGTCTTGCAGCGTGAAAGGCCGCTTGGGGATGCCCAAGATATCAAATTCAATCGGGGCTGGGTGACTGGTCTGAAACTGGTTCACGCCGTCCAGATACGCGCTTTGCGCCAGAATGGCTGGGCTTTGCAGGTCCATGGCGGCCACGGTTTTGATGGCGTGGGCGCGCAAACCCAAGGTGCGAAACAGCTTGTCCACCTTGATCAGCTTGACCCCCAGAATCTCCGCCAACTCGCCTTGCGCCAGACGGCGCACCATTTCCATCTGGAACAAGCGGTCTTGCGCATGCACGTAGCCCAGCGCACGGTACAAGTCGGCTTCGTTGCTGGCCAAGATGTGCGGGATGCCGTATTCGTCATAGCGCACCGACACCGGCGCTGTCAGGCGGCTCAACGCCAGCTCACCACTGCGCTGCGGCTGTTTGCTGGAGATGTACCACAGCCCGCCGCCCGTGCAGGCCAGCAGCACGCCGAGCAGCAGGTATAGAGCAATTTTGAATGCGAGTTTCATGTGAAAGATGTGCAAAAAGCACGAATAGTCCAGCGATGATAAAGGCCTCGTGTGCACCCATGTTATTTACCACGACAATTTTCGATTTCAACTTAAGGAGAGACTTATGGGTTTGTTTGATTCCGTGTTGGGTGCTGTCAACAATCAGATGCAGCAGCAAGGTGGTTTGGGGAATGTGTTGAGCAGTTTGCTGGCCAACAACGGTGAACTCGGCGGGCTCAGTGGCTTGGTAGAAAAATTCAACCAGGCAGGTTTGGGTGAAACCGTGCAGTCATGGATTGGTACAGGAGCCAACCAGGCGATTTCGGGCAACCAACTGTCCGACGCTCTGGGCAGTGATGTGCTCACCCAAGCGGCCAGTCAACTGGGTCTGGACCCGTCCCAATTGTCGGGTCAACTGGCGCAAATGTTGCCTGGCTTGATTGACAAACTCACGCCCAATGGCACGGTGCCCGAAGGTGGTGTGGGTAGCGCAGGTGACCTGATGGGCATGCTGGGTGGCTTCTTGGGCAAAGCCTGATAAATCTCATGTCAATCCAGTGAGCGCCTGCGCGGCGGCCATACCACTGCGCACGGCACCTTCCAGCGTGGCCGGGTAGGGGCCGTCAATGTAGTCACCACAGGCCAGCAGGCCGGGGGCAAGGTGCATGCCCGGGCGCTGCAGACCGGGGGTGCAGGCAAAGGTGGCGTGCTTTTCAACCACGGTCTGAATCGCCTGCAGGTTCAAGCCCAGTTGGGCCTTGGCCTGTGCCAACACCTGTGCTTCAAGCGTGGCCCGCTCGCCTTCAGCGGCACTCACCACAAACGCCAGCAAACCCGCAGGGCCGCCTAGCTGGCCACGGTCAAAGACATATTGCGCGGGCTGCAACGCACTGCTGTGCAGCGCCAGCATGGGATGCGCCAAGCGGGCGTTGGCGGCCCACGCGTACACCGTGGCGATGCGCTCAAACTGCAATGCCTGGCACAGGGCAACCCAGGGCTGGATTTGATTAGCTATTTTTTCAGTAGCTACTTGCGAAGCATTTATAAGGGCTAGAGCCGCATTTGATGCTGATGTTGCGAGCATGACCGCATCAAAAGCTTCACCATCTACCGACCAGCCGTTGCCGCCCTCATCGCTTGCGCCTTGGCCTTTTGGGGTGCTTGGCCGATCCGTCAGTGCTTGCAAGTTGTGAACCCGTTGCCCCAGGCGCACCTGGCCGCCGTGCCGCTGCAGCCAAGCCACTGCGGCATCTGGAAACAGCGCGCTCAAGTCAACCCTTGGCAGCAGCAGGCGCGAGCCACCTTGCAGGCCAAACAAGGCATCGCGCAGCACGCGCAAAAACACCGCAGCGCTGGCACGCTCTGCCGGTGTGTTCAAGGCCGACACACACAGCGGCTCAATCAGCTCGGCGCTGATTTTGGGTGTCAAGTGGCGGCACAGGCCAGCCACCGACAGGTCGGCCGCGCAGCTGAAACCCTGCAGCCGCCAGTCCAGCGCCGCACGCAACAGCGAGACCTTGTCACCCAGCGACCAGCCGCGCGCGCCCAAGATGCCGCCCAAGGCATCCAGCGGTGTCGGCCAGTTTGTGAACTCGATGCCCTGGCCGTTCGGAAACAGCAGCGTCATGGGCAGGCTGAGCAGGACTTCATCCGGGTTGATGCCCACCAAGCGCATCAGCCGCAGCGTGTCGGTGTAGGCTCCAATCAGGATGTGCTGGCCGTTGTCCAGCACCACAGGCGTACCGTCTGGCAAGGTGCAATTTTTTGAGCTATTTAGGCCTCTAGCCCTTCCGCCATAAGCGTGAGTAGCTTCTAAAACTGTAGCAAGGTGTCCGGCTTGTGTGGCTGTGACCGCAGCCGCCAAACCGGCCCAGCCTGCGCCGATGATGGCGACTTTCAAAATAGACCCATGGCGCTCACAGCCGCCCCAGCGCCTGCACCTTCCAGGCCAGCCAGAGCTTGCGCAAGGGCGGCAGGCTGATGCGCTGGTGCAGCAGCACGGCAAACTGCTCGGCCTCAATTTCGCGCAGCAGGGCGCGGTAGATGCTGGCCATCATCAAGCCCGGTTTTTGGGCGCGTCGATCTGCGCCAGGCAACAGCGCCAGCGCCTGGTCATACAGGCCGTGGGCGCGCTCGGCCTGAAAACGCATCAGGGCACTGAAACGATCCGAGTAAGTGCCGTTCAAAATCTCTTGCGCGGGCACGGCAAACTGCTTCAGGTCGCTCATGGGCAGGTAAATACGGCCCCGGCGCGCGTCTTCGCCCACATCGCGGATGATGTTGGTGAGCTGCAGCGCCTGACCCAAGGTGTGGGCGTAGTCGGTGGTCTGGGCCTGGGTTTGACCAAAAATGCGGGCCGCCACTTCACCCACTTCACCGGCTACCAGGTAGCAATAGCGTTGCAGGCCGGGGTAGTCCAGGTAGCGGGTTTGGGTCAGGTCCATCTGGCAACCTTCGATCACGGCTTGCAAGTGGCGCGCTTCAATCTGGAACTTGCCTGCCAGCGGCATCAGGGCTTGCAGCACCGGGTGGCTGGGGCTACCGGCAAAGGCTTGGCTGACTTCGGTGTGCCACCACTGCAGCTTGGCGGCGGCCACGCCAGCGTCCACCATGTCATCCACGACATCGTCAACCTCACGGCAAAAGGCATAAAACGCGGTGATGGCGGCGCGCTTGTCAGGCGGCAAGTACAAAAAGGCGTAATAAAAACTGCTGCCCGAGGCGGCGGCTTTTTGCTGGACGTAGGCTTGCGGGGTCATGACCGGTGGGCGGTGCGGGTGTGGCTGGCATCGAACGCGCTGTGGCGCAGGCGGCTGGGCTCCAGCGCCCCAGCCGAGTCGAGGATGGGGTAGGCAATGGACGAAATGTGCGAGTTGATGCGTTTGAGGTCGCTGATCAGGTCCAGGTGCAGCGAGCTGGTTTCAATGCTGGGCAGCGAGTTGTCTGACAGGCGGTTGAGGTGGCTGGCGGCATAGGCCAGTTCCATGTCACGAAAGCGGGTTTTTTCTTCCAGCAGTTTTTTGGCGTCTGCCAGATTGCCATTCAAAAAGACGCTCATGCCCAGGCGCAAGTTGTCCACCATGTGGCTGTGCAGCTGGCTGATCTCTTGCATGCCGGCGGGTGAAAATTCGCGTCCGGCGCGGATTTTTTTCTTCTCGATGTCGCCCAGTATGCGTTCGATGATGTCGCCAATCTGCTCCATGTTGATGGTGAAGCTGATGATCTCGGCCCAGCGGTGGCCTTCTTTTTCGTTCAACGATTCGCGTGAAATTTTGGTCAGGTAGTACTTGATGTCAGAGTACAGCGCATCAATGGTGTCGTCCATTTTTTGCAGCGACTGGGCCAGTGCCTCGTCGTTGTTCTTGATCACATCCATGACCCCGCGCAGCATGGTTTCAACCACATCGGACTGGTACATGGCTTCACGCACCGCGCACGACAGCGCCACCGAGGGCGTGGCCAGCGCCGACGGATCCAGATGGCGCTGGCGGCCCTGCAGGTTGTCGTCAGACGACTTGGGATACCAATAGGTGACGACGCGCGCCACCGCCGCTGTCAGCCCCAGACAAACGATGGCAATGGCAGTGTTGAACACCAGGTGGAACAGCACCACCACCGTGGTCACGTCGCTCAAGGCCGCTGGCACATGGCGCAGCCACAGGCTGGTCAGCGGGGCCATCAGCGCCACCCCCAGCAGCTTGAAAACCAGGTTGCCCAGCGGTACTTGGCGCGCCTGCACTGGTTGCCCCAGGGTGGTGAGCACCGCCAGCAAGCCACTGCCCAGGTTGGCTCCCAGCACCAGTCCCAGTGCCACATCCACCGGTATCACCTGGCTGCTGGCCAGCGTGGCCGTGAGCAGCACAATGGCCAGGCTGGAGTAGCTCAACACCGCCAACACCGCGCCCAAGGTGATCTCAAGCATGCGGTCACTGCCGATGGAGGCCAGCAAGGCGCGCACGGCCGGGGCCTGGGTGAGTTCAGTGGCCGACACCCGCACCAGGCTCAGCGCCAGCAGCATCAGCCCCAGGCCGATGAAAATGCGGCCCACATAACCGGCGTTGGTGGCTTGCCGGGCAATGAACAGCACCACCCCGCCAAAGATGAACAACGGCGACAACCACGACAAGTCACGCGAGAACAGCAACGCCATCAGGCTGGTGCCCATGTCGGCCCCCAGCATCACCGCCAGGGCGGATGGCAGGGTCATCAAACCCTGGCCAACAAAGGCCGAGATGATCAGCGCCGTGGCCGTGCTGGACTGCAGCAGGGCGGTGACCCCAATTCCAGACACCAGGGCATTGAAGCGATTGCTGACGCTTTGCGCCAACACCCGGCGCAAGTTGGCACCCAGCACGCGCAGCGTGTCCTTGCGCACCAGGTGGGTACCCCACACCAGCAGGGCAATGGCGGCGAGCAGGTTCAGCAGGTGGGTCAAGGCGGTCCTTTGGGCGCGGGCAAGGGCGGGTCAGCGGCCGTGACGCACGCGCAGCAATTCGTCCAGAATCAGGCACGCTGCACCCACGGTGATGGCGCTGTCGGCCACGTTGAAGGCCGGAAAGTGCCAGCTGTGCCAGTGGAAGTCCAGAAAGTCGACCACATAGCCATACAACACCCGGTCAATCACGTTGCCCAGTGCGCCGCCCAAAATGCTGGCCATGGCA
>JBGSRY010000416.1:0-3341 GCA_041737325.1 Rhodoferax sp.
GGAACTCGCGCCCGGGCAGCAGGCGCACCTCAGGCACCGGATACAGGCTGCGCTGGCTGTCGGGGTCAAAGGTGCGGATGCTGTCAATCTCGTCGTCAAACAAATCCACCCGGTAGGGCACGGGGCTGCCCATGGGGAACAGGTCAATCAGGCCGCCGCGCACCGCGTATTCGCCCGGGCTCACCACCTGCGTCACATGGTTGTAACCGGCCAAGGTGAGCTGCGCCTTGAGCTTGGTTTCGTTGAGTTTTTGCTTCACCTTGAAGTGGAAGGTGGTGCCCGCCAGAAAGCTCGGCGGGGCCAGCCGGTACAGCGCAGTGGTCGCTGGCACGATCACCACGTCGGCCCCGGTCTCCTTGTCGTGCTGGCTGATACGCCACAGCGTGGCCAGGCGTTCGCTGATCAAGTCCTGGTGCGGGGAAAACGTGTCAAACGGCAGCGTTTCCCAGTCGGGGAACAGCACACAGCGCACGTCAGGCGCAAAAAACGCCATCTCGTCAATCAGGCGCTGTGCATCGGTGGCATCGGCAGTGACGATGGCCGTGACCTGGCCTGCGGCCTTGTCGCGCAGCGCCAGTTGGGCCAGCAACAGGGCATCGGCTGAGCCGGGTGGGCGGGGCAGGGTGTAGCGCTTGCCGGGGGTGAGTTTGGGTAATTCCATAGGGGTGTGAGACAGGGGCAGCGGGTGATCAGGGTGGCGCAACAACGCCAAAACCCTGCACAGCGTCTGGCAGGGTGGGTTGGGGTGGATTCTAGAATGCGGCCCACACCATGACCGAACTCACCGACATCACCCTCACACCCCGTGCCGTGCCGCGTTGCTGGGTGCTTATTCCGTGCGCCGGCACGGGTTCGCGCGCAGGCGCTGCTGGCCCCAAGCAATACCAGATGCTGGCCGGGCAGCCGATGGTGATGCACACCTTGCAGGCCTTTGCAGAGGTGGCGCGCATCGACCAGTCGCTGGTAGTGGTGTCGCCAGAAGACACTTTTTTCAAGTCACCAGAAGCCTTGGATACTTCATTTTTGATAGCTCCTTGCGGAGGTTCTACAAGGGCTACAAGCGTATTTAATGGTTTAAATGCGTTGCTGCTTGAGGGCGCGGTGGCGCATGACTGGGTGCTGGTGCACGACGCGGCACGCTGCCTGATCACACCGGCGCAGATCAATCAGTTGCTGGATGCTTGTCTGGCTGATGAAGTGGGCGGGCTGCTGGCGCTGCCCTTGCCCGACACGCTCAAGACGGGGCAGGCGGGCCGGGTGGCTGCCACGTTGCCGCGTTTGGATAAGTGGCTGGCGCAAACGCCACAAATGTTCCGCATTGGCAGCCTGCTGGAGGCGCTGGAACTGGCGGGCGATGCCGTCACCGACGAGTCCAGCGCCATTGAAGCCATGGGGTTGAAGCCGAAGCTGGTGCCAGGCAGCGCACAGAACTTCAAGGTGACCTACCCGGAAGATTTTGAACTGGCCGCAGCGGTGCTGCAAAGCCGGATGGCGGCGTAACTTTTTTCACTTTGGAAACCTATGAATTTCAGAATCGGCGAAGGCTGGGACATTCACGCGCTGGTAGAAGGGCGCAAGCTGATCTTGGGCGGCGTGGAAGTCCCTTTTGACCGGGGTCTGCTGGGTCATTCGGATGCGGATGTGTTGTTGCATGCGGTGACCGACGCGCTGCTGGGCGCTGCAGCGTTGGGCGATATTGGCACGCATTTCCCTGACACCGATGCCCAATTCAAGGGCGCAGACTCGAGTCGATTGTTGGCTGAGGCGGTGCGGCGGGTGCGTGCCCAGGGTTTGGAAATTGGTAATGTGGACAGCACCATCATCGCCCAGGCCCCCAAACTGATGCCACACCTACCTGCTATCCGTGCCAAGCTGGCGCAGACGCTGGGTGTGCGCCTTGATCAGGTCAATGTGAAGGCCAAAACGGCTGAAAAAATGGGCCCGGTGGGGCTGGGTCAAGCCATGGAGGCACGCGCTGTAGCCTTGCTTTTTTTAAAAACAAAATAGGCTTCTAGCCCTTGTATTTAAACAGTTTGTTGCTCTATATTCAGGAGCTTTTGGCATGCTTGATGGCTTTGAGCTTGCGGTACAGCGAACGTTCGCTGATGCCTAATTCTGCTGCCAGCGCGGCCCGGCTGCCCGTGTGGTTTTGGGCCATTTCTTGCAATGCGTTTTGTGCCGCAGAAACCAGTGCCCCAGGTGCAGGACGGGTCGTTTTGCGGTCGGTTGGGGTGGTGGTTGGGGCGTACGCCTTGGTGTGATCTGACGCAGTCGGCATGGTGCTGCAGCTGCGGCCCGATTGCAGCGCTTGCGCCACGTGGCTGGCTTGTAGTGTGTCGCCATCGCAAAGCAGCGCAGTGCGTTCCAACAAGTTGCGCAGTTCACGCACATTGCCTGGGTAAGCTTGCGTTTGCAGCAACTGCATGGCCGGGGCGCTCAGTGTCAGTTTGCGCTGGGGTGCCACACGCTCCAGCAGGGCTTGGGTGAGCAAGGCAATGTCTTCGCCGCGTTCGCGCAAAGGCGGCAGGTGAATCGGGAAGGTGCTCAGGCGGTAATACAAGTCTTCGCGGAACTGGCCCTGCGCCACCATCTGGTCCAGGTTACGGTGCGTGGCCGACACCAGGCGAATGTCGGCATGGCGCTGCTCGGTGCTGCCCACGCGTCGATACGTGCCGGTTTCCAGCAGGCGCAGCAGCTTGACTTGCATGGTGAGCGGGATGTCGCCCACTTCGTCCAGAAACAGCGTGCCACCGCTGGCCGCTTCAACCAGGCCGCCGCGTGCGCTGTTGGCTCCGGTGAATGCACCGCGCTCATGGCCAAACAGTTCGGATTCAAACAGGTTTTCTGGCAGGCTGGAGCAGTCCACCGGCACCAATGCCTTGGTGGCGCGGCGGCTGGCCTCGTGCACGGCACGTGCCACCAGTTCTTTGCCCGTGCCTGATTCACCCAGCAGCAGCACACTGGCTTCTGACGGGGCAACCCGTGCCACCAAGCCCAGCATCTGCACAAAGATCGGGCTGCGGCCGATCAAACCCTGCGCGCTGGCTTGGCCTTGTGCAACGTTAAGGGGCTCCATTTTTTCAACATAAAAGGCTTGTTGGCCAGTGGCATCGAGCAGGGGCGCGAGTTCGATGTTGACGAACGCTTCACCTTTTGCGGTGTGGTGCAGATGCAGCACGCGTTCGCGTTGCCCAGAATCACGCGAGCGCGCCAGCGGACAGGTTTCACCCGCCTGGTCGCAAGGCATGTTGAAACGGTGGGAGACTTCATAGCAAGTGCGCCCGACCACGCTTTGCTGCGGGCTGAACTGTCTTCGGTAAGCGGCGTTTGCAGCCAGGATG
>JBGSRY010000431.1:0-3848 GCA_041737325.1 Rhodoferax sp.
ATGCCCTGCGCAGCTGGCAGGCCCAGGCGGCTGACCAGGCGCTGGCCCGACAGCCCGCCAGCGTGCAAGCCGGCGTGTTGTACGGTGCGGCTTTGGCTGCCATCCGCTTGCGTGACGTGGCACAAGCACGCAGCGCCTTCAAAAACCTGCAGACCTGGGTGGCGGACGATGCCGAAGCGGCCCGCCAGGCCCGCTGGCTGGGGCTTGAAATTGCCCTGACGGCGCGTGATTTGTCGCGCCCACAAGTGCTGGCACTGGGTGCGCAAGTGGGCATGGCGCAGGCCGATGTCAGCACACTGCGCCGCCCGGAGCTGCTGCTGCAGGCCCAGATTGCCATGCAGTCCGGCCAGCCCGAGGCCCTGCGCAGCATGGCACAACGCTTGCAAACCTGGGTCAGCACACAGCCGCTGGATGCGCTGGCCTGGCAATGGCTGGGCAGCCTGTATGCGGCACAAAACCAGCCGCTGCGGGCGCTGCAGGCTGAAGCCGAAGGCCGTGTGGCTTATCTGGACTATGCCGGTGCGCTAGACCGGCTCAAGGCGGCACAAGACCAGCTGCGCGCCGCGGGTGCGGGCAACACCAGCGCCGAGCACATCGATGCATCCATCATCGACACCCGCCACCGCCAGCTGGAAGCGCTGCTGAAAACGCAAGCGCAGGACAAACTCTGACAGCTGGTGCGTCGCATCAACCGGCATGCGCCGTCTGCTGCCGCTTGCGCCACAGGCCTGCGGCCAGCACCCCCACCACCACCAGCACATAAACGGCCCAGCGGGCGGCAGATTGGCTGCCTTCAGGGGGCACTTTGGCGGCTCCAAAAATGCCACTCAACCAGGGCTCGGCCACAATCATCTTGGCTGCGGTCAAGGCCAGCACAGCGGCCCCGGCCTGGATGATGACGGGAAAGCGTTCCACCAGTTTGAGCACCACCGAGCTGCCAAACACCACAATCGGCACGCTGATGAGCAGGCCAATGATCACCAGGTCAAACGCGCCATGCGCCGCACCGGCCACCCCCAGCACGTTGTCCACGCCCATCAGCGCATCGGCCACGATGATGGTTTTCATGGCCCCCCAAAAGGTGTTGGCTCCTGCGTCGCTGTGTTCGCCGCCATCGTCATCGGCCAGCAGCTTGTAGGCAATCCACACCAGTCCCAAACCACCCACCAGCATCAAGCCGGGAATCTGCAGCAGCCAGACCACGCCCACCGTCATGAGGGAACGCACCATGATCGCCCCGACCGTGCCCCAGACAATGGCTTTGGTTTTGAGGTGCGCGGGCAAATTGCGCGCAGCCAGGGCAATCACAATGGCGTTGTCACCGGCCAGCACCAGATCAATGAGCACAATGGCCAGCAGCGCGGACCACCAGGGGGCAGAAAAAAATTCCATGTCAAACCTTGAAAATAAGGCCTGTATTGTCCAAAAACAGGGGTTTACCTTGCAACCTCTGGGGAAAACAACCGGCACCGCTATCATGCGCAGCCCATGCCCACGATTCACATCACCGACATCGAATCAGCCATCAATTTCTGGCGCGCCAAACGGCCGTCTGTGGACGGTGCGGCCCTGCCTGAGCCGACCCGCGCGCTGGCCGAGGTGTATGGCGTGATGGCCTTTGCGGGCACGCATGACATCCGCCCCGAAGCCTTGACACCGGCCGCGCTGCAAGCCTGGTTTGACTGGTATCACAGCACACCCGACACGCCGTGCATTGCCATTTGCTCCACCAGCCAGGGCGATGCGGTGTGCAAAGGCTGCGGCCGCACGTTTGCCGAAGTGCAGCGCTGGACGGAAATGCAGCCGGTCGAAAAACGCGCCGTCTGGCGACGCATCACGGCCGAGGGCACGGCCTGGCGTTTCAACAAATACGCCGAACGGGCCGCAACCTGTACCGGGGTGGGTTAAAGCGAGATACCGCCAGAGACTTCGATCACCTCGCCATTGATGTAGCTGGCCTCATCACTGGCCAAAAAGGCATAGACGTTGGCGATTTCTTCAGGTTGCCCCACGCGCCGCAACTGCACTTTGGCAGCCAGTTCGGCCAGCACTTTCTCGGGCATGGCAGCCACCATCGGGGTGGCAATGAAACCAGGGGCCACAGCGTTGACGCGCACGCCTTTGGGCCCCAGTTCACGGCTCCAGGTTTTGGTGAAACCGATCACGCCAAACTTGGTGGCGGCGTAGTTGGTCTGGCCAAAGTTGCCATACAAGCCCACCACCGAGCTGGCGCTCAGGATCACGCCGCTGCCCTGCGCCACCATGCCATCGGCCACCGCCTGGGTGCAATGGAACACGCCGCGCAGGTTGACATCGATGACCTTGTCAAACTGCTCGATGGTCATTTTTTGCAGACGCGCATCCTGGGTGATGCCAGCGTTGTTCACCAGCACGTCAATGCGGCCAAATTGGGCTGTGACTTGCGCCACCACCGCATCCACCATGGCGCGCTGGGTCACGTCCATGACAAAGCCCCGCGCCGTGGCACCGAGCGCCTGGCACTGCGCCACGGCCTCGTCCACACCGGCCTGTTTGACATCACACACGATCACCGTTGCCCCCTCTTTGGCAAACTTGAGCGCCGTGGCCAGGCCAATGCCTTGCGCCGCGCCAGTGATGATGCAAACCTTGTTGGAAAGCCGAGCTGTCATGATGAATCCCCCAATGAGCGGTGTAAAAAGAAAGAAGCGCGGGCATCTTAGTCAAACCACCTGATGTCAAGTTGACACAAGGCAACCCGGGGGCAAATACCGCTTCAGGTGGGCTGGCGCTGCACTTGCACCAGACAGTCGTAAAACGTCGGGCCACGCCCCAGGTCGGTGAGTTTTTGGCTGGTGAGCTGATTCACATTGGTGCCCGACAAGCCCAGTTTGCGCCACCACACGCCCAGGCCGTTGACCACGCCGGGGCGCGCACGCACGCTCACCTCGGCACGGCAAAGGTAACGGCCACGGTCATTGAACACACACACGGTGTCGCCACTTTGGATGCCGCGCTGCGCCGCATCGTCCGGATGGATTTCAAGCAGCGGTTCGCGCTCCATGGCGCGCAGGCTGTCGACGTTGACAAAGCTGGAGTTCAGAAAGTTGCGCGCCGGTGGCGAGATCATGGCCAAGGGGTAAACGCTTGAACTGTGCGCGGCCTCGTGGTTGGGCACATGGTCAGGCAGGCCGTCCAGACCCTGATCTGCCAGCCGTTGGCTAAAAAATTCGCACTTGCCTGAAGGGGTGGGAAAGCCCCCGTGTGCAAACGGCGCATCCGGGGTTGGCAGCGTGGCAAAACCCTTGGCCAGCAGTTCATCAAAGTCCACCTGATCACCATAGGCCTGGCGGCACAGGGTCTCGTCGCTGTCCTGAAAACACGGGGCGCTGAAACCCATGTGCGCGGCCAGTTCGCGAAAGATTTGGGTGTTGGGTTTGGCTTGCCCCAGCGGCGCAATGGCCGGGCGGTTCAGCAGCACGTCGGTGTGGCCATAAGCGCTGTGCACGTCCCAGTGCTCCAGCTGTGTGGTGGCGGGCAAGATGTAGTCGGCATAGTCGGCGGTGTCGGTCTGGAAGTGTTCCAGCACCACGGTAAACAAGTCTTCACGCGCAAAGCCTTGCACCACTTTGCCTGACTCGGGGGCCACTGCCACCGGGTTGCTGTCGTACACCACCAGGGCCTCAATCGCCGGGCCGAATTCAGGGCTGGACGGGCGCAGCAAGTCGTCTCCAATGGTCACCATGTTGAGGCTGCGCGGCGTGCGCCCGGCCAACAAATCGGGCCGTTGCAAAGCGGCTTTTTGCACCGGAAACGCACCCGAGCTTGACAACAACACACCCCCGGCACGCTGCCGCCATGCGCCAATC
>JBGSRY010000442.1:0-2398 GCA_041737325.1 Rhodoferax sp.
ATGTTGCCGGTGATGGCGCAAATTTGGTCATTGACAGCGTTGTATTCAGCCAGCAGCACGTCAAACGCCGCCACCAAAAACGCGCCCGAGCCGCACGCCGGGTTACAGACCTTGATGCTGGTCAGCTCATGCAACCAGCAGCGCCAGGCCAGCAGCTCCACCACGCGGTCGGGCTGGGCCAGTGTTTTGGCGTATTTTTTTTCTTCGGGCGTGGCTTTGCGCCAGCTCACCGCTGCGGCTTCGCTGCGGCCAGCGTCATCCGGAATGCTTTCAATTTGATAGCTTCTCAGGCAAGCAATACGGCGGCTATCGATGGTTTTTCCCAAAGTCTGGTCGAGGATGAAGGCGGTGATGAATTCTGGTGTGTAAACAATGCCGTGCTCTTTGCGCGCGCCGGTCACGCTGGTGCTGGCTTTGGCCTGCTCGGACTGCCGGGTAACGGCCTCCAGAGTGAACGCGCCGGTGTCGGCCAGCGTTTTAAGTTGCTCCAGGTCGGTGATGGACTGCTCAAAAATATGACCCAGCACGTTGACGGACACTTCGCCGCCAAAGTCGTATTTGCCAAACTCCATGAAGATGTCGCAGGCGGCGTTGGGCACGCTCAGGGTGTCCAGCACAACATCGGGCGCAAACAGGCCGCCGTTATAGGGCGGAATATGACGCTCAGGAAGGCCCTTGTCTACGGCGCGAAACAGCGCTTTGTAATGGTCGTACTTGGGCAAAATCATCCAGCCATCGCCCTTGTGCACGCTCTTCAGGGTGTCGGCGGGCAGCAGGCCGCGCTGCTGGGCAAAGGCCACAAACAAGATGCGGTCGAGCAGCTTTTGCGCCGGGGTGATGAGTGCGCCGGGGGCCAGGTCATTGGCATGGGCCAGCGCGGTGATGAGCTGGATGCGCCAGCGTTTGTAGTCGGCGTAGAGCTCGCGGGTGATTTGTTTTTCGATCTGGCCCGATTCGTTCAGCAGCGCCAGCGTGCGCCCGCCCAGCAGGTTGCCCGCGCCCAGCAGCAACTGCAGGCGCTGGTACTCAAACGGCGAGTCGGCCAGCGCCAACAGGTCAAAGTGTTCGTACACACGCCGGGTATGACCCACGGCGTAGAGGCGAATCTCCAGCATGTTGGTGAGCACCAAAAACCGGGCGTTGGGCAGGTCCATGGCGTATTCCCACACCTGCTGCACCGGCGACTTGTTGCGCCCAGGCATCAGCACGTCCAGGTTCGGGGTGTCGGGGCCTTTGAGCTCTACCGGCACCAGAATCTGGTCACCCTGCGGGCCAAAGTGGCCCAGCACCACGTCAGCACGGCCTTTGCCAATGTAGTTTTCGTCGGCCAGGGTGTAGTTGGCGTCTGCGCCAAAGGCTTGGTAGCCGAGCAGCTCGATGAAGAATTTTTGGATGAACGCGGCGCGGATTTGTTGTTCGTTGCGGCCGCGAATGGCTCCACTGCGAATGGCCTGGGCCCAGTCGTCCAGCACCTTTTGATGCGCCGTGGGTGTGGCATCCGGGCACACCGAGCGTTTGATCAACCGGGCGTTGAACAGGGGGGTGTGATCCAGCGGTGTTTGAGCCATGCGCACATTATCGATGCAGCGATTTGGCACTTGTGTGTGCCGGCGAACAGACCTCGTCTGCCCCTGCCGTTACTGTCGGACGCTTACACAACCCCGAGGAATCCGCCATGCTGTATTACGCCGCCATTTTTTTTGTCATCGCCCTGATCGCAGGTGTGCTGGGCTTTGGCGGTATCGCCGCAGGTGCCGTGAGCATCGCCAAGATCCTGTTTTTTGTCTTCATCGTGCTGGCGATCGTCAGCGTGGTTTTCGGATCGGTCAAAGGTTTTTAACCCGTTTTTAAGGAACATTCATGTCCAACACACCCACACCCACCACCGCCACCTCTGCCAGCCTGGTTGAACAAGCCTCCCAGTCGGCAGACCACGCCATCTTGGCCAGCCAGCAAGCGGCCAACGAGGCCCTGAAAAGCCTCGCGGCCGCCATGCAGGACTTGCGCCACCAGGCCACCCCAATGCTGGAACGCGCCAGCGATCAAGTCAGCGCGCTGGCCCGCCACGGCGTGGACAGTGTGCGTGAGACCTCGCACCAACTTCGTTTGAAAGCCGAACGCGCCTCTGAAAGCACGGTGGGCTACATCCGGCATGAACCGGTGAAATCGGTACTGATTGCCGCTGCCACTGGCGCTGCGCTGATGGCGCTGGTCAGCCTGGTGGCCCGCTCGCGCAGCCACTAACCCACTGGCGCGCCCATGACCCCGTTGCTGACCCTGCTGGCCACCCAGCCCCAGTTGCTGGCAGACCATCTGCAGGCTTACGCAGTGCTGGCCCACGAAGAGCTGGCGCTGGCACGCGCACGCTGGCGGCATCAGGTGCTGTTGCTGGCCACGG
>JBGSRY010000457.1:0-2970 GCA_041737325.1 Rhodoferax sp.
GACATGACAATGCCCGACACCACTTCGCCCTCGCCATTGAGCTTGGTGATCCCACGGCGCTCGTCGGGCACCAGTTCGACCCGCGCAATGTCGCGCACCAGCACCGGCGTGCCAGCCATGGCCTTGACCACCAACAGTTCAATGTCAGACTTGCCACGCAAATAGCCCATGCCGCGCACCATGTACTCGGTCTCGGCCATCTCCACGGCACGGCCACCCACGTCGCGGTTCGAGTCGCGGATCACCTGCGCGACCTTCATCAACGGAATGCCATAGCTGCGCAGCTTGACCGGATCGACTGTCACCTGGTACGTCTGCACAAAGCCACCCACGGAGGCCACCTCGGCCACACCGTGCGCCTTGGTGAGTTGGTAGCGCACAAACCAGTCCTGTACGCTGCGCAGCTCGGCCAGCGTTTTGTCTTTGGCAATCAGCGCGTATTGATAGACCCAGCCCACGCCCGTGGCATCGGGCCCGATCTGCGGCGTGATGCCTTTGGGCATGCGCCCGGCGGCAAAGTTCAGGTACTCCAGCACGCGCGAGCGGGCCCAGTAAATGTCGGTGCCGTCTTCAAAAATGATGTAAACGAAAGACGCGCCAAAGAACGAGAAGCCGCGCACCACTTTTGACTTGGGCACCGATAGCATCGATGTCGTCAACGGATACGTCACCTGGTCTTCCACCACCTGCGGCGCTTGGCCGGGGTAGTCGGTATAGACGATGACCTGCACGTCCGACAAATCGGGCAGCGCGTCGATGGGCGTGCGCAGCACGGCAAACACGCCGCCCACGACGATGAACAGAGTAGCCAGCAGAACCAAGAAGCGGTTGCGGCCTGACCAATTGATGATGTTGGAGAGCATGGTTACTTCTTGATGTGCGTGATGACCCACTCGCCCGGCGCGCGTTCGACAAATTCAAAGTCAACCACCGCACCGGGTTTCAGGCCTTGCAGCAGGGCCGCATTGGCCGCCTTGAATTCCATCGTCATGGCCGGCCATTTCAGACTTGGAATAGGGCCGTGGGCCACGCTGACTGTGCCTGCAGTGCTATCGATTTCTTCAACCTTGCCGTGCGCCTGATGGCCCGTGGCTGCTGCTGACGCCGACGTGGCCGCTTCCGGCGGTGCCGCAAAGCCCCCCACCGCAGCTTTGAGGTTGCTTTCAGCATCAATCAAAAAGTTGGCACTGACCACCACCAGCTCGCCTTCTGCCACGCCACTGAGCACCTCGATGTGGCTGTCGCTGCGCGCGCCGGTTTTGACATCGCGCGGCTCAAAGCGGCCCTCTTTCACCTGCACCAGCACCAGTTGGCGTGTGCCACTGTCGATCAGCGCCGACAACGGCACCGTCACGCCCTGCGCCCGTGCGGCCACCTGCAGCTCCACCTGCGCAAACATCCCCGGCTTGATCAACAGCCCGGGGTTAGCCAGCTCCACCCGCACCGGCACGGTACGGGTTTCGGCCTTGAGCGTGGGGTAGACATAGGTCACCACACCGGCAAAGGTTTTGTCCGGATAAGCGTTGATGCTGACCTGCGCTCGTGAGCCGTTTTTGACGGCGGCCAGGTCTTGCTCAAACACGTCGGCAATGACCCACACGCGCGACAAATCAGCCACCTGGTAGAGCATTTCGCCGGGCATGAAGCGCATGCCCGGCAGCGCCTTCTTTTCCATCACGATGCCGGATGCGGGAGAGCGAAAGGTCAGTGTGCGCTGCGTTGCGCCGCTGCTGCTCAGAGCTTTGATCTGATCGTCAGAAATATCCCAGTTTTTCAGGCGCAACAGGCTGGACTGGGCCAACTGTTGCATCCCGGCCTGAGCCTGGCTGCCCGCATCTTTGAGCGAAGCCACACCCTGTACGGCAATGGCGTATTCACGCTGGGCCGAGACCAGTTCGGGGCTGTAGGCTTCAAACAGCGGCTGACCTTTGGCCACGCTTTGGCCGGTGGTATTGACCAGCAGACGCTCCACATAGCCTTCAAACTTGGGTGCAATGGTGTACAGGCGGCGCTCATCGGGTTCAATGCGCCCCGCCGCGCGCACGGTTTTGTCCAGTGCATGTTTTTGCGCCGCCTCCACACGCACACCGAGTTTTTGCACTTTTTGCGGGCTGATCACCACCTGGCCGGGCGTGTCGGCTTCTTGTGCGTCACCGCCCGCATAGACGGCGATGTAGTCCATGCCCATCGGGTCTTTTTTGGGCGTGGGTGAGGTGTCGGGAAAGCCCATCGGGTTGCGGTAGTAGAGCAGTTTTTTTACAGGTTGGGTGAGCTGTCCCGTCGCTGCAGCGGCAGACGTTGCCGTCGCTGGCGCAGCTTCGTGCCCGCGGGTGCCAAAGTAATAGCCGCCCGAGCCCGCCAGGGCGATCAACACCACGGCTTCGCCCACCAGCCATCCGGTGCTTGCTTTCATAGTTCTTCTCCAATGATTTTTTCAACTTCCGCCAAGCGCATCTGCGCCTCCAGCTGGGCCTTGAGCTGGCTTTGCTTGGCCCCGCGCACCTGGCGCTGGGCTTCGAGCAGCGTGGCAAAGTCTAGCTTGCCGTTTTCGTACCCCGCCAGCGCGGCCTGAAACGTCAGCTCGGCTTGCGGCAGCAGGCTGGTTTTTGCCAATTGTTCGGTGCGCGCTGCGGCTTCCATGCCAGCCAGGTTTTCAGACAAGTCGGATGCCACTTGGTGGTCCAGCGCGGCACGACGGGTTTGCGCGGCATCCAGCATGGCTTGTGCTTCGCGCTCTTGCGCACGGCGCGTGCCTTGTTGCAGGGGAATATTCAGCTCCAGCATCAAGCTCCATTCACTCACGCGGCTTTGCATTTGGGTGGGCGTGAGCCCTAAGGTGAAGTCGGGGTAGCGGTTTTTCAGCGTCAGTTCACGTGAAAGTTCGGCCGCCTTGATGCGCGATGCTTCCGTGGCCAACTGCGGGTTGCGTTGGTGCGCGCGCTCCAGCAAGGTATCGGCATTCAGCGTGGC
>JBGSRY010000460.1:0-6654 GCA_041737325.1 Rhodoferax sp.
GCCTGCGGGTGGGCGTAAACGGCTTCGATGTCGTGCAGCGCGGGCTCCAGGCGCAGCAGGTTGTGACGCACCAGAAAACTGGTCTCGCCAATGATGTGCAGCGGCGAGTTGAGCAGCAAGTCAAGCGAGCGTGAGATCACACCTTCGGACGAATTCTCGATCGGAACCACGCCAAACTCGGCGCTGCCCGCTGCCGTGGCACGAAACACTTCGTCGATGCTGACGCACAACACGCGTGACATGCTGCCGCCAAAAAATTGAATCGCCGCTTGCTCGCTGAACGTGCCCGCCGGGCCCAGGTAGGCCACGCGTTGCGGTGCTTCCAGGGCGCGGCAGGCCGACATGATTTCACGCCACACCAAGCCCAGGCTGTGGTCTTTGAGCGGGCCCTCGTTGTGCGCTTGCAAATTGGCTATCACCTGGGTCTCACGATCCGGGCGAAACACGGCTGAGCCGTCGATTTTTTTCAGCTCGCCGACCTCATGCGCCAGGCTGGCGCGTTGGTTCAGCAGCGCCAGCAGGTCAAGATCAAGTGCGTCAATGGCAGTGCGCAGCTCAGCGAGGGTTTTGGCCATGGGCAAGTGGGGTGTTTGAAAAAGGGACAGGTGGATGGCTTAAGCGTGCCGGGCTTCAAATTCGTGCAGGTAAGCCACCAGCGCCTGCACGCCTTCAAGTGGCATGGCGTTGTAAATGCTGGCGCGCATCCCACCCACGGATTTGTGGCCTTTGAGTTGCAGCAAGCGGTGTTCGCGGGCCCCGTTTAAAAAAGCCTCATTCAGGCGTTCATCACGCAGGTAAAACGGCACGTTCATGCGCGAGCGGCAATCCGGTGCGACCCGGTTTTGGTACAAGTTGGAAGCGTCAATGGCCTGGTACAGCAGTTGGGCTTTGGCGATGTTGCGCGCCTCCATGGCCGCCATGCCACCCTGGGCTTTGAGCCACTTGAAGACCAGCCCGGCGATGTAGATGGAGTAGGTGGGCGGTGTGTTGAACATCGACTGGTGTTCGGCCACCGTTTTGTAGGTGAAGGCGCTGGGGCAGATCGGCAGGGCGCGGTCAAGCAGGTCTTCGCGCACCACCACCAGCGTCAGCCCGGCGGGGCCGAGGTTTTTTTGCGCCCCGCCAAACGCCACCCCCACGCGCGACCAGTCCACCGGGCGCGAGGCGACGTGTGATGAAAAATCAACCACCAGCGGTGCGTCACAACCCAGCGCTTTCAGGTCAGGCAGTTCGTGGTATTCAACCCCGTTGATGGTCTCATTCGAGCAAATGTGCACGTAGGCGGGTTGCTGGCCAAGTTGCCAGCTGCCTGGGTTGGCCAAGCGGGTGAAGCCGCTGGCCTTGGTGTTGGCGGCTTCGTGCACGGTGCAGTATTTGGCCGCTTCAGCGCATGACTTCTGGCTCCAGCTGCCGGTGATGACAAAGTCAGCTGTGGTGCCACGCGACAAGTTCAACGGAACAATGGCATTTTCAGCCAGACCACCGCCCTGCATGAACAGCAGTTTGAAGTGCGCTGGCACGGCCAGCAGTTCGCGCAGGTCGGCCTCGGCTTCGGTATAAATCTGGCCAAACTCTTTGCCCCGGTGGCTCATTTCCATGACCCCCATGCCGCTGCCTTGCCAGTCGAGCATCTCGGTGGCGGCCTGCGCCAGCACTGCTTCGGGCATGGCGGCTGGGCCGGCGGAAAAGTTGTAAGGTCGAGTCATGCGAATAATTTATAACAAATAAGGCTGTAGCCCTCTATTAATAAGGGCGTAAAGCTATTAATAATATAGCAATCAAGCGGCTGGTGGTGTGACCTCGCCGGTGTCGTCGGCAGCGCTGTCGTCGCTGACACCATTGGCATCGTTTTCGACGATGCGTTGCAAACCGCTGAGCTGCGAGCCGTCGTCGAGTCCGATCAGGGTCACACCCTGGGTGGCGCGGCCGAGTTCACGGATTTCACTGACGCGGGTGCGTACCAGCACGCCGGTGTCGGTGATCAACATGATTTCGTCGTCGGCATGCACCAGCGTGGCTGCAACCACTTTGCCGTTGCGCTCGCTTTGCTGGATCGCGATCATTCCCTTGGTGCCACGGCCGTGGCGCGTGTATTCGGCAATGCTGGTGCGTTTGCCGTAGCCGTTTTGAGTGGCGGTCAACACGCTTTGCGTTTCGTCCTCGGCCACCAGCATGGCGATCACGCTCTGGCTGTCTTCGAGCATCATGCCGCGCACACCACGTGCCTGGCGGCCCATCGGACGCACATCGTTTTCGTCAAAACGCACGGCTTTGCCGCCGTCGCTGAACAACATCACGTCGTGCTGGCCATCGGTTAGCGCTGCGCCAATCAAAAAGTCGCCATCGTCCAGATCTACTGCGATGATGCCGGCCTTGCGCGGGTTGCTGAATTCATCCAGTGCGGTCTTTTTGACCGTGCCCATGCTGGTCGCCATGAACACATATTGGTCGGCCGGAAAGGTGCGTTTCTCACCAGTCAGCGCCAGCACCACGGTAACCTTTTCACCCTCTTGCAGCGGGAACATGTTGACGATGGGGCGACCGCGCGAACCGCGCGAGCCCTGCGGCACTTCCCAGACCTTGAGCCAGTACATGCGGCCCCGGTTGGAGAAGCACAGCAGGTAGTCGTGCGTGTTGGCAATGAAGAGCTGGTCGACCCAGTCGTCTTCTTTGGTGGCGGTGGCTTGTTTGCCGCGTCCACCGCGTTTCTGGGCCCGGTATTCGCTCAAAGGCTGGCTCTTGATGTAGCCGCTGTGGCTGAGCGTGACCACCATGTCGGTGGGCGTGATCAGGTCTTCGGTGGACAGGTCAAACGAGCTGTGTTCCACCAGCGAACGCCGCGCCCCCAGCTTGGTCTGGCCAAATTCGGTTTTGATGGCGCTGAGTTCGTCACCAATGATGACCGACACGCGCTCCGGGCGGGCCAGAATGTCGAGCAAGTCGTCAATGATGGCCATGACCTCTTTGTATTCGGCCACGATCTTGTCTTGCTCCAGCCCGGTCAGGCGTTGCAGGCGCATCTGCAAAATTTCACCGGCCTGGGTTTCGCTCAGGCGGTACAAGCCATCTTTGCCCATGCCAAATTGCAGCTCCAAGCCGTCGGGGCGGTAGTCGTCGGCGTTGACCACGCCGCCATCGGCGCGGGTGCGGGTGAGCATCTCGCGCACCAGCTGGCTGTCCCAGGGGCGGTTCATCAATTCGGTCTTGGCCACCGGCGGGGTGGGGGACTCGCGGATGATGCGGATGAATTCATCAATGTTGGCCAGCGCCACGGCCAGGCCTTCGAGCACATGGCCGCGTTCGCGTGCCTTGCGCAACTCAAACACGGTGCGCCGTGTGACCACTTCACGGCGGTGGTTGATGAAGACCTCGATCAGGTCTTTGAGGTTGCACAGTTTGGGCTGGCCATTGACCAGCGCCACCATGTTCATGCCAAAGGTGTCTTGCAACTGGGTTTGTTTGTACAGGTTGTTCAGTACCACCTCAGGCACTTCGCCGCGCTTGAGTTCAATCACCAGGCGCATACCCGACTTGTCGGACTCGTCCTGAATGTGGCTGATGCCCTCAATCTTCTTCTCATGCACCAGCTCGGCCATGCGTTCTTGCAGCGTTTTTTTGTTGACTTGGTACGGCAGCTCGTTAACGATGATGGACTGGCGCTGGCCTTTGTCAATGTCCTCAAAATGGCATTTGGCGCGCATCACCACGCGGCCGCGGCCGGTGCGGTAGCCGTCTTTGACACCCTGAATGCCGTAAATAATGCCGGCGGTAGGGAAGTCGGGGGCCGGGATGATCTCCATCAGCTCGTCAATGCTGGCCTGCGGGTTTTTCAGCAAGTGCAAGCAGGCATCTACCGCTTCATTGAGGTTGTGTGGCGGGATGTTGGTGGCCATGCCGACCGCAATACCGGCCGAGCCATTGACCAACAAATTGGGCAGGCGTGCGGGCAGCACCAGGGGCTCTTTTTCGGAGCCGTCGTAGTTGGGGCCAAAGTCGACGGTTTCTTTGTCGATGTCGGCCAGCATCTCATGCGCAATCTTGGCCAGGCGGATTTCGGTGTAACGCATGGCGGCAGCGTTGTCGCCGTCGACCGAGCCAAAGTTGCCCTGGCCATCCACCAGCATGTGGCGCAAGGAGAAGTCTTGTGCCATGCGCACAATGGTGTCGTACACCGCCGAATCACCGTGCGGGTGGTATTTACCAATCACATCGCCGACGATACGTGCCGATTTTTTATATGCCTTGTTCCAGTCGTTGCCAAGCTCGTGCATGGCAAACAGCACCCGCCTGTGCACCGGCTTCAGACCGTCGCGCGCGTCGGGCAGTGCGCGCCCCACAATCACGCTCATGGCGTAATCCAGGTAGCTGCGGCGCATTTCGTCCGCAAGGCTGGTGGGTAGGGTTTCTTTGGCGAACTGGGTCATGGGCGCGGCTTGAGATTAGGCAAGTTCTAAGTTAGCTGGCGATTTTAAGCTGCTGATTCGTGGCTGCTTCGCAACGGGTTTGTCAATAAGTTCACGCTAAACCGGGCTGTTAGCATTTGTAAGTGCTGTAAACACGGTCGAGCAAATAGACTGTGGCACAATCAATTGAACGCTCATCGTGATAGGCATCTTGAGCGTCAGTTTTATCGACGCAGCGCTGCTGCGCATTTTTCCCTTAAGGAGAACCATGAAGAAATTAAATAAAGTGGCAATGTTGATTGCTACGGCAGCTCTCGCAACTGCAGCCAGTGCCCAATCTGTCGACAACTGGCGCGCCGCCGATGGTACGGTTTGGAAAAACGGCACCAATGAACTCTGCTGGCGTGATGCCAACTGGACACCTGCAACAGCCGCTGTCGGTTGTGACGGTGCAATCGTCGCCCCCAAGGCTGCACCTGCTCCTGCCCCTGCTGCTGCCCCCGCTGCACCTGTTGCTGCACCCAAAGCTGCCCCTGCACCCGCACCCGTGGCTGCTGCCAAAGTGACTTACGCTGCTGATGCGTTCTTTGACTTTGACAAAGCCGTTCTCAAAGCAGAAGGCAAAGCCAAGCTGGACGATCTGGTCGGCAAAGTCAAGGGCATCAACCTTGAAGTCATCATCGCCGTGGGCCACACCGACGCTGTCGGCGCTGATGCTTACAACCAAAAACTGTCGGTCAAACGTTCTGAAGCTGTGAAGGCTTATTTGGTGTCCAAAGGCATTGAAAAGAACCGTGTTTACACCGAAGGCAAGGGCGAAGCTCAACCCGTTGCTGACAACAAAACCAAAGAAGGCCGCGCCAAAAATCGCCGCGTTGAGATCGAAGTGGTGGGTACACGCGCCAAGTAATCGGCTGCTGACTCCATTCTTTGAGTTTCCCAAAAAACCCGCTTCGGCGGGTTTTTTGTTGTCTGATCAAAAGCCGGAAAACTGAACAGAATGGGGGGCGGGGTACGTGCTTGTGTTCTAGTTGGGTATCTCTATTTGGTTTTAAGACCTAGGGTTTACCCTAAAATGAACGGCATCAAACAGACTGGCCAAAAGCGGTCAATTTTGACGGCAAATGGGTGCAAGTCCTTCATTTTCATTTGAACCTGGAACCTTATGAACGTCCCCCTGGAAGCAGAACTGATCGAAAACTACACCTTTTCCGAGATCTCGCTGGGGCAAAGCGCCAGGCTGCTGCGTACGCTGTCGGTTGAAGATATTGCTGCCTTCGCAGCCGTTTCGGGCGACACCAACCCGGCCCACCTGAATCCCGAATACGCCAACGACACCCTACTGCATGGTGTGATTGCCCACGGCATGTGGAGCGGGGCCTTGATATCTGCCTTGTTGGGGACTCAATTCCCGGGGCCAGGCACGATCTATCAGGATCAGGCGCTGCATTTTGTCAAACCGGTTCGCGTCGGTGACACCCTCACGGTGACGGTGACGGTGACCGGGATGAATCCGGCAGATAAAAGTCTGGAGCTGGATTGTCAGGTCATCAACCAGCGTGGTGAGCAGGTGCTGCGTGGCATCGCCAAGGTGTTGGCTCCCACCACCAAAGTGCGCTTGCCGCGTGTGGCGGCTCCGCAAATTCAGTTGTTTGATCCGCAGGCGCGCTTTCGCGATCTGATGGCCATGGGTGAGCAGCTTGAAGCGGTGCGCTGCGCGGTGGTGCACCCGTGTGACGAAGGGGTCGTTGAGTGGGGCCATGGATGCGGCTCGCTTTGGACTGATCGTGCCGGTGTTGATCGGTCCTGAATCACGCATCCGGCATGTGGCCGCTGAAGCCCATATTGATTTGACTGGGGTGGAGGTTATCAACCAGCCGCATAGCCACGCCGCCGCAGAAAAAGCGGCTGAGATGGCGGTCAATTGGGAAGTTGAAATGGTGATGAAAGGCAGCTTGCACACCGATGAGCTGATTCGCGCCATTCTGGCCAAACCCGGCCTGCGCACCGGAAGGCGCATGTCGCATGTGTTTCGATTTGACATTCCGCTGTACCACAAGCCTCTGCTCATCACAGATGCGGCGCTGAACATTCGCCCGACCTTGCAAGAAAAAATGGACATCATCCAGAATGCCATTGACTTCGCCCGCATCATGGGCGTGGCCGTGCCCAAGGTGGCCATTTTGTCGGCTGTGGAAACGGTCAGCCCCAACATTCCCTCCACACTCGATGCCGCCGCCTTGTGCAAGAT
>JBGSRY010000465.1:0-6212 GCA_041737325.1 Rhodoferax sp.
CGCCATGCAGGCGCTGGGCGTGGATGTGGTGCGTGTCAGCCCGCAGTACCAATACACGGTGCGCATTCTGGAGCTGTTCAAAGGTGTGATGAACGGCACGCTGGATGCCGTGGCCGCCCAGGCCGAGCTGCTCACCCTGATGCCCGCGCAAGCCTGCAACGGCTACTGGTACGGCCAACCCGGTTTGGAACAATGCGCCCCAGCCACCGCGCCCGTGGCCTGATGTGTGTCCCGCACCGCCCCATTGCTTGAACCGCACGAAAAGGACTTGATGATGCCAACCACGCCCTATACCCTGCCCAAACCCGTGGGACACATGCTGGGCCGCTTGCCCGCCTACCCCGGCTCGCTGCTGTTTGTAACCGCCTTGAACGTGGCACTGGCCAAAAAACTGAGCCCCGATGTGACCGACATGCTGGCTGGCAAAAAACTGCGTCTGCGCGTGCTGGACGCGCAGTGGGTCTTTGATTTTGAGTGGAAAAACCCCCGCTTTGTGGCCACCACCCACACGGGTACAGCCGACCTCACCATCAGCGCCAGTGCCCATGATTTTGTGCAACTGGCACGTCGCCAGGAAGACCCTGACACGCTGTTCTTCAACCGCCGCCTGGCCATGGAAGGTGACACCGAGCTGGGCTTGCTGGTCAAGAACACCATCGATGCCATCGAGCTGCCGGTGCTCAACATGGCGCAACTCCACCCGCGCCATGTGCTGGCGCAAGCGCGCGAGCATTTCAAGTCGCGTCTGGGCAGCTTGAAGCCCCGCTGACGTGATGCCCAAACGCATCGTCGTCGCCATCTCGGGTGCCAGCGGTGCCGTCTATGGTGTGCGCCTGCTGCAGCGCCTTGGCAACATGCAAGGCGTGCAAACGCATCTGGTGGTGTCGGATGCGGGCTGGCTCAATGTGCAGCAAGAGCTGGATATGCCGCGCACTGAAGTTGAAGCGCTGGCCGACGCGGTGTACCCGGTGCACGACGTGGGCGCGAGCCTGGCCAGTGGCTCATTTCAGTGCGACGGCATGGTGATAGCACCCTGCTCGATGCGCACCCTGGCGGCGGTAGCGCTGGCGCTGTCCGATAACCTGATCACCCGCGCGGCGGACGTGATGCTCAAAGAGCGCCGCAAGCTGATTTTGATGGTGCGCGAAACGCCTTTGAACCTGGCGCACCTGCGCCACATGACCAGCGTCACCGAAATGGGTGGCATCATCTTTCCGCCCGTGCCCGCGTTCTACCAGCGCCCGCAAACCATTGCAGACCTGGTGAACCACAGCGTGAGCCGGGTCATCGACCTACTTGGCTTGCCGCAACCCGATGTGCAGCGCTGGACGGGGCTGTGATCCATGAAACCCGCAAGGCAGGCCGTTTGGGCGGCTTCTTCATGCTGGAGTACCAGAAATCATCAGCCGCCCAAACCGCCTGCCTCGCTAGGCTGTGTCGTACTAATGGGGGTCTGACCCCAATTAATTTTTAGAGAACCGCACTGTGGCCTACCGTGATTTAAGAGACTTCATCACACAGCTGGAAAAACTGGGCGAACTCAAGCGTGTCCAGCCCGAGGTGTCGCCGCACCTGGAAATGACCGCGCTGTGTGACAAGGTGTTGCGCGCTGGTGGCCCGGCCTTGCTGTTTGAGCACCCCACCGGCCACACCACGCCGGTGCTGGGCAACCTGTTTGGCACAACGCGCCGAGTTGCGCTTGGCATGGGTGTCAGCGACGTGAGCGAGCTGCGCCAATTTGGCCACGTGCTGGCCAGCCTGAAAGAGCCCGAAGCACCCAAAGGCTTCAAGGAACTCATCGGCATGCGCAGCCTGGTCAAAACCCTGTGGAGCATGTCGCCCAAAGAACTCAGCAGCGCACCCTGTCAAGAGGTGGTGTGGGAAGGTGCTGATGTGGACTTGGCCCGCCTGCCGATTCAGCACTGCTGGCCCGGCGACGTGGCTCCGCTCATCACCTGGGGCCTGGTCATCACCCAAGGCCCGCACAAGGCACGGCAAAACCTGGGCATTTACCGCCAACAGGTGTTATCTCGCAACAAAGTCATCATGCGCTGGCTGGCGCACCGTGGCGGCGCGTTGGACTTCAGGGATCACGCCCAGCAAAACCCCGGTCAACCCTACCCGGTGTGTGTGGCCCTCGGTGCTGACCCCGCCACCATTTTGGGTGCCGTCACGCCGGTGCCGGACAGTTTGAGCGAATACCAGTTTGCCGGGCTCTTGCGCGGCAGTCGTACCGAACTGGTCAAAGCGCTGGGCAGCAACTTGCGCGTGCCCGCTTTTGCGGAGATCGTGCTGGAAGGCCACATTTACCCAGACGTTAACCACAAAAGCGGTTTTGAGCACGCCCTGGAAGGCCCGTTTGGTGACCACACCGGTTATTACAACGAGTGCGCCGAGTTCCCCGTGTTCACCATTGACCGCATCACGCAACGGCGCGAGCCTATTTACCACTCCACCTACACTGGCAAACCGCCCGACGAGCCCGCCATGTTGGCGCTGGCCTTGAACGAGCTGTTTGTGCCGCTGCTGCAGCGTCAATACCCCGAAATCACCGACTTTTACCTGCCCGCCGAGGGCTGCAGTTACCGCATGGCGGTGGTCAGCATCAAAAAAGCCTACCCCGGCCACGCGCGGCGCATCATGTTTGGCATCTGGAGCTTTCTGCGCCAGTTCATGTACACCAAGTTCATTGTGGTGGTGGACGACGACGTGAATGTGCGCGATTGGCAGGAAGTGATCTGGGCCATCACCACCCGCGTCGACCCCACGCGTGACACGCTGCTGGCCGACAACACGCCCATTGATTACCTCGACTTTGCCTCACCCGTGAGTGGCCTGGGCAGCAAGATGGGGATCGATGCCACCAACAAATGGCCTGGGGAGACAACTCGGGAATGGGGCAAGCCGCTGACCATGAGTGCCGACGTGACGGCACGGGTGGAGCAGCTTTGGCAGACGCTGGGGTTATAAGCAAAATTGGCCTCTAGCCCTTGCTACATAAGGGCTAACAGCTATCAATACTGCATCAAAAATCCCGCTTTTTTGATGCACTCAAGCGGCTTGCCGAATCAAACTCTCTGCGGGAATGCCCAACCCCACATGCAGCTTCCAGACCATCGCCATGGTCAGTTTGCGTTTACCGTTGAGCACTTCATAGACGCGGTTGCGCTGGCGACGAGTTTTCAGGATGCTGGCGCTGGCAAATTGGGCTTTGATGTCGGCGGGCTTGGCACTGCGCCTGTAAAGGAAGTGGCTGTGCAAACATCACAGCATGAGTCGCACCATGGAACCGTCTGACGCGTTGAACCTTTCACTTATCCAAGCAAGTTTTTCAGGCAACCCAGACAATGCCGACATGTCCAATCACCCACACACCCGCCATGACCACGCCTCTTCACATTGATTTTGTGTCCGACATTTCGTGCCCGTGGTGCGCCATTGGCTTGACGGCGCTGGAGCAGGCGCTGGCCGACGTGCAAGACGAGGTGCAAGCAGACATTCACGTCCAGCCGTTTGAACTCAACCCGGACATGCCCGCAGGCGGCCAGGACATTGGCGAACACCTGACGCAAAAGTATGGCTCCACGCCTGAGCAGCAGGCGCAGATTCGCGCCACCATCGCGCAGCGCGGGGCGGATGTGGGCTTTAGCTTCAACCCCGATGGACGCGGCCGCATTTACAACACCTTTGATGCCCACCGGCTGCTGCATTGGGCGGGCCTGCAAGCCGCCGCACAACAACTGGCGCTGAAAAAAGCGCTGCTGGTGGCCTGCCACGGCCAGCGTCAGGTGATGGAGTCGCCGGCGGTGCTGCTGGCCGCCGTGGCGCAAGCCGGGCTGGATGTGGCGCGTGCCCAAAGCATTTTGGCCAGCGACGAATTTGCCGCTGAGGTGCGCGAGGCAGAGGCCTTTTACACCGGCCAGGGCATCCATTCGGTGCCGGCGGTCATCATCAACCGCAAGCACCTGATCTCAGGTGGGCAACCGGTGGCGGTGTTTGCCCAGGCGCTGCGCCAGATTGCGGCTGAGGGTTTGTAAAAGACAAGCCCTCAAGCCCGCAACCCGTCATGCAGCGCCACCAGCGCCAGCGTGATGCGGTGGTTGGGGTCCAGATAAATCATCGGTTTGGACTGCTCATGCGACTCACGAATGCGCACCGACGATGGCAAGTAAGGTTGCAACACCGGTAGCCCTTCTTCAATCAGCTCGGCCACCATGCGCTGGGGCAAATTGGCCCGGGCTTGAAATTGGTTCACCACAATACCGTCTACCTGCAGCTCGGGGTTGTGGTCGGCACGAATTTCGTTCACGCTCTCCAGCAAAGCGTAAAGCGCCTGGCGCGAAAAGCTGTCGCAGTCAAACGGAATCAGGCAACCCGTGGCACCAATCAGTGCGGCACGGGTATAAAAATTAAGGGCCGGTGCGGTGTCAATGTAGATGCGGTCATAGGTGTCACCCAGTTCCTTGAGGGCTTCACGCAGTTTGTAAATTTTTTGACGCGACTCGAGCTTGACCACCAGCTCGTTCAGGGCTGGGCTGGAGGCCATCACGTCCAGGTTTTCAAACGGTGTGCCCAGCACAAAATCAGAAGCGGGGACGCTGCGAAAACTGTAGCTCAGGGTGTGCTCAAAAAAACCCGCCACCGTGGGTTGGCCATCATCCACCTGTCCACCCAGCAGATAGCTGGTGGAATTGCCTTGCGGATCCAGGTCGATGACCAGCGTGCGCAGGCCCTGGCTGGCGCTGATGGCGGCCAGGTTGCAGGTGATGGTGGACTTGCCAACGCCCCCTTTTTGGTTGAACACGACGATCGGCATGGAAAACTCCTTTGATGCGGCAACAAGCTACAGGTGAGGTTGCGATTGTCTTTGAATTTGCTGGCCAGGGTTGCCAGATTGGTGTCAGGATGCAGAGCCGGGGTATTGGCGGCTGAAGGCAGGTTGATTGTTCATATTTGTCAGCCGCGATCCCAGCCATGTACACCCCCGAAGTGGCCTGGCCTGACGCGTTACGCGCCAGTGTTTGCGTGCTTCACGCCACTGGGATGCACTTCGTCGCAAAGCAGGTGCACATGGCGATGCCGCTTCTTAAAGTTCGCTCCATACCAAACCACAGGAGCTACCCATGCGTTTATTGTGCATCCCCATTCCCCGCCAGTTGCTGGTCACTGCCTGCCTGGCCATTGGCCTGGTCTCCGTGGCACATGCGGTACCTGATACCCAGTTTGTTCCCCTGTTTGAGCAGTTTGAAGTCATCAACCAGGGCGACAACAGCCAATTAGGCCCCGTGTCGGACGGCTTTATGGCGCTGCTGAAGGCCGAGCCCACCAACCCGGTGTTGATGGCCTACAGCGGCACCACCCTGGCCATGAAGGCCAACACCACTTGGCTGCCCTGGAAAAAGATGGCTTATGCCGAAGACGGCATGGCCATGCTGGACAAGGCCTTGCTGATGCTCACCCCCGCGCATGACGCACCCATTCAGCACGGCACGCCTGGCGTTTTAGAAGTCAAACTGTTGGCCGCCAAAACCTTTTTGGCGGTGCCTGGCTTCATGAACAAACGCGCGCGCGGCATCAAGCTGGTGGGTGAACTCACCACCAGCCCTTTGCTCAGCCGCGCGCCCATCGGCTTTCAGGGCATGGTGTGGTTCACGGCGGGTGAACTGGCCGCCAAAGACAAAAGCACGGCCGAGGCGCAAACTTGCTTCAACAAGGTCGTTGCCCTGAACGCACCACAAGCCGCAACGGCACGCACCCTGCTGGCGGGCTTGTAAAACCATGGCACAACGCACACCCGATGCGGTGGTGGAACTGCACCGCATCTTTAAAACCTATCGCTTGGGCGAGCATGTGATACCCGCCCTGCAAGGCGTGGACCTGAGCGTGCAGCGCGGCGAGCTGCTGGCGCTCACCGGCCCGTCGGGCAGCGGCAAAAGCACCATCCTGAACCTGTGCGGTTTGATTGACACCCAGGACAGCGGCCGCATCATGCTGGACGGCCAGCCGGTGGACGGCTTGACCGAGGTGCAGCGCACCTTGCTGCGCCGCGACGCATTGGGCTTTGTGTTTCAAAACTTCAACCTGGTGCCGGTGATGACGGTGGCTGAAAACGTGGACTTTCCCCTGTTCATTGCCGGTGTGCCCGCGCTTGAGCGCCGCCAGCGGGTGGCCGCGCAACTGCAAGCGGTGGGCCTGCAAGACCATGCCCAGCA
>JBGSRY010000468.1:0-5116 GCA_041737325.1 Rhodoferax sp.
CGCTTCGTGCATCTTGCCCAGCGCAAAGGAAAGACGCGACCACTCGTCATCGTTCAGACGTCCCGTGCGCACTCGGTGCGCATCAAGCTTGCCAACAGAGGACAGCATACGCATCGCAAGCTGCGCACCGCCCATTTCCATTGAGAACACCGCCACCGGCAGACCTTCATTCAAAGCCACATGCTCGGCAATGTTGATCGCCAACGCCGTCTTCCCCATGGAGGGACGTGCAGCCAAGACCACCAGGTCTCCCCCCTGTAAACCAGCCGTCATTCGGTCTAGATCATAAAAACCAGTGGGAACCCCTGTCACATCGTTCGGGTTGTCGGCCATTTGTTGCACCCGATCGAGCAGATCAACGACCAGGGTATCCATGGTCTGAAAACCTTGCTTGGTGCGTGCGCCCTCTTCGCCAATGTTGAAGATTTTCTGTTCAGCTTCATCCAGGATAGAGGCGACGGGTCGACCTTTGGGATTGAAGGCGTTGGAAGAAATCTCTTCACTGGTGGTGACCAGTTTGCGCAAAATCGATCGGTCACGCACGATCTCTGCATAGCGGCGGATATTGCCTGCGCTGGGCACGTATTGTGCCAACGCATTGAGGTAACCCAAGCCGCCCATTTCTTCACCTTTGCCGGCACTCTGCAACTGCTCATACACGGTGATCACATCAGCCGGTTTTGAAGCATTGATCAGCACGCTCATGGCAGCAAAAACGGCCCGGTGCTCGTAACGGTAAAAATCCTGCTCATTCAGCACATCGCTGACCCGATCCCAGGCGGTGTTGTCCAACAACAACCCACCGAGCACACTGGACTCTGCTTCGAGTGAATGAGGTGGAATGCGGAGTTGGGCGACTTGGCGGTCTGTGCCAAGGTCATCGGTCAAGGTAGCGAGTACAGCTGACATGTGGGTTCCTTCTATTCTTGGATGCTACGGTGAGTCAGGATGCATGTCGAGTGAAATGCTGTGGGCAGGCTTGGGACAAACTGTGCACAAGTTGTGGAAATAAAGCAAAAAGCAAAAAAACAAAAGCCGCCAAGGCTCACGCCCGGCGGCTTTGGATTGAAACCGAAATGTTTAAGCGGTTTCGCCGTACACCGACACGGTGATATCCACCACCACATCGGTGTGCAAGGCAACGCTCACGGTGCTGTCGCTCACGGTCTTGATCGGACCGTTCGGCATGCGAACCTGAGCCTTGGTCACTGCAAAGCCTGTTTTGGTCAACTCTTCTGCAATGTCAGCATTGGTGACCGAGCCAAACAAACGGCCATCTACACCCGCTTTTTGCGTCAGTTTGCAAGTGGTACCGGCCAATTTTTCGCCAACGGCTTGGCATTCGGCCAACTTGGCTGCTGCGGCCTTTTCGAGTTCAGCACGGCGTGCTTCGAACTCTTGTTTGGCAGACTCAGTAGCGCGACGGGCACGGCCTGAAGGGATCAAAAAATTACGTGCGTAACCGTCTTTCACACGAACGATTTCACCGAGGTTTCCAAGGTTTACCACCTTGTCGAGCAGAATGATTTGCATGGTTGTATTCCTTAGATCTTGTGCTGATCGCTGTAAGGCAACATGGCCAGAAAACGAGCGCGTTTGATGGCGGTGTTGAGCTGACGTTGAAAAATGGCACGAGTGCCAGTCAGGCGAGCCGGAATGATCTTGCCATTTTCGGCAATGAAGTCACGCAAAGTGTCGATGTCTTTGTAATCAATCTCTTCAACACCGGTTACCGTGAAACGGCAAAAGCGCTTGCGCTTGAAAAGCAGATTTTGCGCTGGGCGTTTGGGGCGCTTGTCTTTGTTGTTGAAACGTTTTGGTCCTGCCATGATGGAGTCCTTAAATATTTAAAAAACTTGATGCTGATGCAAATTCTTGGATATGAAACACAAGCCGTTTGGTGCCACGTGGTGTTGCAAGAAATCCTTTGAATGTCCAGAGTGAACCAATATCTTGTGTGGTCAACCGCTCTGCAATTGACCCAAAAGATACTGCTTTCACCAACGCTTTAACTTGTCGGACTTCTCCGATTTCCGTCACTTCTGACGTATGTTCAAGCTGACAATTCAATGCGGGTACGCCTGAAGGCGTGTAGCGCAAGGTTTCAATTTCTACAACGCTTGCTGTCAAACTTAACTGATTGACAGGGGGAGCCACAACTTGTCTGTCACCAACGGATTAAGCTTGGTATTCAGCTTGTTGAGTCTTGCGCGCATCTTCGCGTTCGACGGTTTTCATCATTGAAGATGGGCCTGTTTCAGCTTTTTTCTTCAAGACAGTCAAATGACGCAACACAGCATCATTGAATTTGAAAGCGTGTTCCAAGTCAGCCATGACAGCTTGGTTAGCCTCAATATTGACGCACAAGTAATGGGCTTTGGAGAGCTTGTTGATCATGTACACCAACTGGCGACGACCCCAGTCTTCGACACGATGCACTTTGCCGCCGCCGGCAACGATCATGCCTTTGTAACGCTCCAGCATCGCTGGAACTTGCTCGCTCTGATCCGGGTGGATCATGAGAATGATTTCATAATGACGCATTGATACTCCTTTTGGATAAACCTCGATAGAGGCAAGAAAACCACCCCCAGCGTCTCATTGGGGTATGGCAAGGTTAGCCCCTGATTATAGCTTTTTTATGCTATGTTTCTAAATGTCATTGTGCTGCCGCGTGTTGGACGTGAGCAAACTGAACAATACTGTGACCATCACCCCAGCTGTGACACCAAAAACACCTGCCGAAACCGGATCAATTCCGAACCATAGTCCGTTGCCCGTGAGTCCAAACAATGACCTGACCACGGGTGCATTGACGAGCATGTAATACAAGGTCAGACCAAGTCCTGCCACCATGCCACAAATGGCCCCTTGACGGGTAGCACCTTGCCAAAAAATACCCAGCAGCATGGCAGGCACAAAGGCTGCGCCCGCCAACGAAAAAGATGCTGCAACCAGAAACAAAATGTCTGCTGGTCTTTGGGCTGCCACATAGGCCGCCAGCAATGCCACCAACAAAAGGGCAAATTTTGACAGCATGACACGTCGCACAGCACTGCCACGGTCGCCCTCGCCTCTATAAAACAAATCATGTGCCAGCGCGTTGCCAATGGTCAGTAACAAGCCGTCTGCTGTGGACAAGGCTGCCGCCAAACCACCTGCGGCCACCAGACCAGACACCACATAGGGTAAGCCACCAATTTCAGGCGTTGCCAACATCACAATGTCCGCACCTAACTTGAGTTCGGCAAACTGCAAGACATGGTCACCATTCACATCACTAACCGAGATCAGGGACGGATCCAATTTTGCCCATTGGGCAATCCACACTGGCAATTCATCAAAATTTTGTCCCACCAAATGCCCCATGATTTCAAATTTGACCAACACCGCCAGTGCTGGTGCGGACAGGTAAAGCAGTGCAATAAAAAACAAAGACCAGGTCACAGAGTTTCTGGTGTCGGCCACACTACGGGTGGTGTAAAAGCGAGTCAATAAATGCGGCAAACCTGCCGTGCCCGTCATCAAGCAAAACATCAAGGCTAAAAAATTAAGCCTTGATGTGTGAAACAAAGCCTGGTCATTAGGAGAGCCATCAGGGGCACCTGCAAAAGGCCTGGTGTGCTCTGGCATACCCGCTAGCGGTTTGGCTCGATCCATGTTTTCAATCATGGCTTTTGCCCAGCGTTCCTGGGCACCGGCTTCGTCTCGCGGCAACGCACCCAATTCACGCCTGGCAGCAAGAATCACCGACTCGTCTGCGTGCACATCTGCCAGGTGACGAATCTCTTCCTTTCGAATCTTTCTTTCCAACTCCAGCGCCTCTGGCACGTTTTCTAATTTGTGCGCATAGTCGGTAGAGCGTCTGGCATATTGCAGCACGACCTCTTGCTCGACTTCTGACTCGGAGAGTTGCCGTTCCATCTGGGCAATTTTGGGCAACTGCTGGCCATAAACGGCAATCGCCAGTGGATTACCAATTTGCTTGTAAGCAAGCCAGGACACCGGGATCGAGAATGCCAAAATAAGAACCACATATTGAACGACCTGCGTCCAGGTTACCGCACGCATTCCACCTAAAAAAGAACAAACCAACACCCCGCCCAATCCAAGCAAAATACCGATTTCGAACTGCACACCTGTCAATCGGGAGGTAATCAGGCCAACGCCATAAATCTGAGCGACCACGTAGGTGAAAGAACATAAAACGGCAGACCAAGCTGCAATGATGCGTGGCCACCTGCCACCATACCGCACACCAAAATAGTCAGGCAAGGTGTACAAGTTCATCTTGCGCAGGTAGGGAGCCACCAGCAACCCAAGCAGACAGAACCCCCCCGTCCAACCTAAGACATACACCAACCCGCCAGGTTGCGACCCAGACCCCGAAAACCCCTGCAGGTAAAGTCCACCAGCCATGCTGATAAATGATGCGGCACTCATCCAGTCAGCAGCAACAGCCATCCCGTTGTACATGGCCGGAATGCGTCGCCCAGCGGTGTAGTACTCAGATGCTTTCGAGGTTCGGCCATAAATGCCGATCACAGCATACAAAAAAACGGTTGCAAAAAGGAAAATAGCGCCCACCCAAATTTTGCGCAACCCCATTTGCTCTGCCAATGCCAACGCACCGACAAACAACAAGAACATCACTACAAAAAGTACAAATCGCTGGTTGATTCTGTGCGTATAAGCAATGTAGGCCTGGTCTGGTGTTTCAGCCGCACGTTCCTTCCGATTAGCTAACCAGGCATACAAAGCCACAATCAAGATGAAGATCAACACACTGCCCTGGGCGGCAAACCAATAAGCCAACGGCCAACCAGCAACAACTTGTTGAAGGTCTTGAGCAAAAAAAACAATGCCGAAAGAGGCCACAAACCAGCCAAACAAAAGCCAGCCTTGCAAGCTTGAAATGCTTGCAGCAGACTGGCTTTGCGGGTGTGGCACTTCAGCCTGCATCATCAATCAGATGAAAACATCCGTGCGAGCCACCTGTTGGTGGCAGTGATGCTCAAGGTTTGGCCAAATTTTGCCAAGTGGCCACCACTGTGTCCGGATTCAATGAAATCGAGGATATCCCTTCTTTCATCAACCAGCGTGCAAAATCAGGATG
>JBGSRY010000512.1:0-1719 GCA_041737325.1 Rhodoferax sp.
CGCGCGTGTACCTCAACCTGCCCGGGCTGCGTTTTTGCACGGCGCAGGGGCTGATGGAGTTTGACACCACCGGCCCTGCCAGCGCCGCCCCCACCGGTTTCATGCCCTGGTTTGACGTGCCTGGCCGCCAGACGGCTGACGTGACCGTGGCGTTTGGTCATTGGTCTACCCTGGGTTGGCTGGGGCGTGATGACGTGCTGGCACTGGATTCAGGTTGTGTCTGGGGGGGCTGTCTGACAGCCTTGCGCCTGGGCTGCAACGGCAGCGCACACGAACGCATCCAGGTTCAATGTGCGCAGGCGCAAGCACCGGGGGAATAACCCCGGCACGGAAACGGTCCGGGGTCAACAGGTCGGCTCAGACCGACTTGAACAGCGCTGCAACTTTGCGTTTGGCCGCTTTGATGTTGCTCGACAGGGTGCGCGCACCGGGGTGTGCTGCAGCCGCTTCCCATGACGGCGCAGCACCAGCTGCCAGCACCGGCGCCTCGTAGGGTTTGGAGAAAAACGGGTCTTGTGACTTGACCGGCTCACGCCGGTAATCATTGCGCGGCGCGCGTGGCACACGGGTCGCAAACTCTTCACGCCGGGTATCGCCAGGCTCCTGCTGGTAGAGCCTGCGGCCATCATTGATGTGCCCTTGGCGGCGGATATCAGGCAAGTCTTCTTCAAACTGGATCGGTTCCAGCTCGATTTTTGTTTTGAGCAAGCGCTCCACATCCGCCACCAGCCGCGCGTCGCTCTTGGACACAAAGGTGACGGCCAGCCCCGCCGCTCCCGCCCGCCCAGTACGACCAATGCGGTGCACGTAGTCTTCAGCGTGAAACGGAATGTCAAAGTTAAACACGGCTGGCACATCCTTGATGTCCAGCCCACGCGCAGCCACGTCGGTGGCCACCAGCAAATCAACCTCGCCGCTTTTGAAGGCTTCCAGTGCTTTCAGGCGCTCATCCTGGCTTTTGTCACCATGCAATGCGGTGGTTTTCAGGCCTTCGCGCTCCAGCGAGCGGGCTAGCCGGGCACAACCGAGTTTGCTGTTGACAAACACAAACGCCTGCTTCAGGCCACGGTCTTTGAGCACCTGGTGCAAGGCGTGGCGCTTGTCGTCGCCTTCAACGCTGTAAAAGTGCTGTTCCACCGTGGATGCGGTGGCATTGGAGCGTGCCACCTCGACCAGCACCGGGTCTTGCAGGTAGCTGTTGGCCAGGCGTTTGATCTCGGGCGAAAACGTGGCCGAAAACAGCAGCGTGGTGCGCTGTTTGGGCAAAAAGCTCAGGATGCGCTGCAGGTCTGGCAAAAAACCGATGTCGAGCATGCGATCAGCCTCGTCCAGCACCACGTATTCGACCTGGTTGAGCACGCAATTTTTGGCCTCAATGTGGTCCAGCAGCCGCCCCGGTGTGGCCACCAGCACTTCAACGCCTTTTTTCAGCTCAAGGGTTTGCGGCTTCATGTCCATGCCGCCAAACACCACCGCGCTGCGCAGGCTGGTGTATTTGCCATAGAGCTTGATGTTGTCGGCCACCTGGTCAGCCAGCTCGCGCGTGGGCAGCAACACCAGCGCCCGCACCGGATGGCGCGCCGGCGAGGTGGAGGCGTTTTCGTGTTTGAGCATGCGCTGCATCAGCGGCAGGGCAAACGCAGCGGTCTTGCCGGTGCCGGTTTGTGCCGCACCCATCACGTCGCGCCCTTGCAGCACCACGGGAATGGCCTGCGCCTG
>JBGSRY010000299.1:0-4024 GCA_041737325.1 Rhodoferax sp.
AAAGAAATTGCCCAGACTCTTGGACATTTTTTCGTGATCGCGGGTGACAAACCCGTTGTGCATCCAGGTGCGGGCCAGCGGCTGGCCGGTGGCCCCTTCGCTCTGGGCAATTTCGTTTTCGTGGTGGGGAAACTGCAGGTCTGCTCCACCGCCATGGATGTCGACGGTTGTCCCCAGCAATTCACCGCACATGGCCGAGCATTCAATGTGCCAGCCCGGGCGGCCAGCACCGTACACGCTGTCCCATTTGGCATCTGCAGGCTCGGTCGGCTTGGCAGATTTCCACAGCACAAAATCCAGCGGGTCGGTCTTGGCATCGAGCACCGCCACGCGCTCACCGGCACGCAATTCGTCCAGCGATTTGCCACTGAGCTTGCCATAACCGGCAAACTTGCGCACCGCAAAATTGACATCGCCGTCACCCGCCTGGTACGCCAGACCTTTGTGTTCGAGTTGACCAATCAGCTTGAGCATGGACGGCACATAGTCGGTGGCGCGCGGCTCAAAGGTGGGACGCAAGATGCCCAGCGCGTCGGCATCCTGGTGCAGGGCTTCGACCATGCGGTCGGTCAAAGCGCGAATGGTTTCAGCGTTTTCCAGGGCGCGTTTGATGATTTTGTCGTCAATGTCGGTGACGTTGCGCACATGGGTCACCGCGTAGCCACTCGCTTCGAGCCAGCGCCGCACCACATCAAAGGCCATCATGGAGCGGGCATGCCCCAGGTGGCACAGGTCGTACACCGTCATGCCGCAAACGTACATGCGCACGTGGCCGGGCTCCAGCGGGGTAAAGGGTTGCAGGTCACGCTTGAGCGTGTTGAAAATGCGCAAACTCATGGGAAAAATCTGATACGGTGAATCGGGTCGGTTGCTGGCAGAAGGCTTGAAAACAACCCCCTCGGGCTACAATGCGCGCCAGTATAAAGCCCTGCCCCGGCCGCCCTGGTCCCCCGGCAGAAACTCCAATTTGACCGCCTCAGACCATGAAAATCACCCGTTCTTTTGTTTTAAAAGCCTTGCGCCTGATCACCCTGGTCGGAGCTTGCACCGCATTAACCAGCCATGCCGATGACTACGCTGACATCAGCCAATTGGTGCGGGCCAACAAATTTCCTGAGGCCCTGACCAAGGTCGACAGCCAGCTGGCCACCAAACCCGCTGACCCGCAACTGCGCTTTCTCAAAGGTGTCATCCAGCGCAACCTGGGCAAGCAAAACGAAGCCGTGGCCACCTTCACCAAGCTCACTGAAGACTACCCGGAGCTGCCTGAGCCCTACAACAACCTGGCCGTGCTGTACGCCAGCCAGGGCCAGTACGACAAGGCCCGCGTGGCCCTTGAAATGGCCATCCGCACCAACCCCAGCTACGCCACGGCGCATGAAAACATGGGTGATGTGTATGCCCGTCTGGCCAGCCAGGCTTACAACAAGGCGCTGCAGCTTGACAACGGCAACACCGCCGTGCCACCCAAGCTGGCTTTGATCCGTGAAGTCTTCAAACCCAACCTGGCCAACCCGCGCCCGGCCGTGACCGTCGCGGCAACTGCACCCGCCCCCGCGACAACGCCTGTGGCGGCATCAGCTCCCGCCAGCATCAAACCGGCCGCCACTGCGGTCCCCCCGGCACCAGCCCCAGTTAAACCAGCCCCCGTAGCTGCAGCGGGTGATGCCACCAAGGCCGTTGAGGCCGCCGTTAACGCCTGGGCCAAGGCCTGGTCAAGCAAAGACATGGCCAGCTACCTGGCCGCTTACGGCCCCCAATTTGCACCAGGGGGGCAACAGACCCGGGCCGCCTGGGAACAAGACCGAACCGCCCGTATCACCGGCAAATCACGCATCAGCGTCACCCTCAGTGACCTGAAAGTCAAGGTCACGGGCGAAACCGCCACCGCCACCTTCCGTCAGGCCTACAAGGCTGATGCCCTGTCGGTGTCAAGCCGCAAAACCCTGACGCTGCGGTTCAGTGGCAACCAATGGCTGATCACCAAAGAAGCCACCGGCAATTGACCCACAGGCTGCACCTGGCAACACCTCTGTGGCGGCCTGGGCCGCCCGTTTTTTTGCTCTGAGGAATCGCAGGTTAATGACTCTTCTGCCACGCATTTCACTGTCGGCGTTGCTGTGCACCTTGTGTTTGTCATGGGGGGTGTCACCGGCGCAGGCCAAGGTCAAGAAAAAAAAGACCAGCCACAGCACGGCGGCGGCCAGCCCGCGCCAGGACGTGGCTGCTGAGGCCCGCTTGATCGCCATCTACCGGCTGATTGGCCAAGGCGACACCCGTAGCGCTTTGAGCCAGGCCGGGCAATTGGTCAAGGCCCACCCCAACTTCGCCCTGGCGCAACTGGTCTACGCCGATTTATTGTCGGCTCAGGCCCGTCCTTTGCGCACCTTTGGTGATGCACCGGCAGAGCACCTGCAGCACGGACAAAGTGCGCTCTCGGACCTGCGCAGCGAATCCTTGTTGCGCCTGAAGGCGTTGCGCGAACGCCCCCCGGCGGGCACCGTGCCAACCGAGTTTTTAAAGCTGGCCACACACAACAAACATGCCATTGCCATTGACGCATCCCGCGCCCGGCTGTATTTGTTTGAAAACCGTGCCAGCGGTGTGACGCTGGTGGCCGACTACTACATCTCGGTCGGCAAGCTCGGGCTTGAGAAAAAAATCGAGGGTGACCAACGCACGCCGCTGGGGGTGTATTTCATCACCAGCCAGCTCGACCCCAAGACCCTGAAAGATTTTTATGGCTCAGGGGCACTGCCCATCAATTACCCCAATGTGCTCGACCTCAAGCGCGGCAAAACCGGCGGTGGCATCTGGTTGCATGGCACACCACCGGGCCAGTTCTCGAGGGCCCCGCAGGCCAGTGACGGCTGTGTGGTGCTGGCCAACCCGGATTTGTTGAACATCATTCGTCAAGTCGAAATCCGCTCCACGCCGGTGCTGATTTCAAAACAGCTCAAATGGGTACCACCCGCCAGCCTGAAACCACCAACCTATGAGTTCACCAACCAACTCAACGCCTGGCTTAAAGCCAAGTCCAGTGGCAACCTCAACAGTTTGAGCGCGTTTTATGCCCCGGACTTCAACAACAGCGGCCAATCACTGAACGCTTGGCTGCCTGCGCTGCAACAGGAAATGCGCACGCAGCAAGGCCAGACGCTGGAGATCAAAGACCTGTCTTTGTTACATTGGGTCGATACCAGCGAGACCATGGTGGTCACCTTTGGCGAAGTGGCCAGCGGCCAGCGCAGCGGTCAGACCCGCCGCCAATACTGGAGCCGTGAAGGCACACAGTGGAAGATTTTTTACGAAGGAACGGTTTGATGAAATTTAAGTCATTTAGCACGCTAGCCCTTAAATCAATTGGGCTAGCAGCTCTTTTTTCAATAGCATCCTGGGTTCAGGCTGAAACCCCGCCGCAAGTTAAATTTGCCACCAGCGCGGGCGAGTTTGTGGTTGAGCTGTATCCAGACAAAGCGCCTAAAACGGTTCAGAACTTCTTGCAATATGTCACTGACAAGCACTATGACGGCACGATTTTCCACCGCGTCATTGGCAGCTTCATGGTGCAAGGGGGTGGCTTTGATGCCCAGTATGTGCAAAAACCGACCCGCGCCCCCGTGCTTCATGAAGGCCGCGCAGCCATGGAAAAAGGCTTGCACAACGTGGCGGGTACTTTGGCCATGGCGCGCACCAGCGACCCGCAGTCAGCCACGGCTCAGTTTTTTATCAATGTGGCCGACAACCGCCGCCTGGACCCCACCTTCATTCCCCCGGGGGACCCGGTGCCAGAGTTCGAGTTCAACGGCGAGGTGTACAAAAATGTGCCGCGTGCCGATCTGCTTAAAGCCAGCCGGTTGTTTGGTTATACCGTCTTTGGTAAAGTGGTCGCAGGCATGGACGTGGTCAACAAAATCAAGGCCACACCCACCGGCCCCGGCGGCCAGTTTGGCTCGGACGTTCCCAAAACCCCCATTCTTATCAACTCTGCAACCCTGGTGAAATAAATCATGAGCAACCCCCA
>JBGSRY010000301.1:0-2136 GCA_041737325.1 Rhodoferax sp.
GGCAATGGTGAACTGTGGCTCCCAGCCGGTGGCCACGCGTTTGACCCGGTTGGCCACGGCCTCCAGGTCTTGCAGCAGGCGGGCGCTTTCGCGCAACAGTTCCAGCCCGGCCTGGGTGGGCACGGCGCGCCGGGCGCTGCGGTCAAACAGCAGCACGTCCAGCGCGTCTTCCATTTGGCGCACCCGGTAGGTCAGGGCGCTGGGCACCATGCCCAGTTCGCGGGCGGCGGCGGCAAAGCTGCCGCTGCGCGAAATGCTTTGCAGCATGGCCAATGCATCGGGGGTGAGAACTTGGCTGACGGTTTGCATGGCGGGTTTTTGGTTCAAATAAATTGAATGATGCCATCAAACCACGGCGGCCATAGCGGCTCACCCCGGGCTCAAAATTCAACCCATCACCACGGCATGTATAGGAGTTGTTCATGTTGACCCTCAGACCTTCGCAAGAGCGCGGCTTTGCCGACCATGGCTGGCTCAAGTCGTTTCACAGTTTTTCGTTTGCTGGTTACTACGACCCGGCCCACATGGGGTGGGGCAATTTGCGCGTGATCAATGAAGACTGGATCGCCCCTGGCAAAGGTTTTGGTACGCACGGCCACCGTGACATGGAAATCATCACCTATGTGCTCGCGGGTGAGCTGGCACACAAGGACAGCATGGGCAACGTCAAAGGCATCCCGCCAGGCGACGTGCAGCGCATGAGCGCGGGCAGTGGCGTGCAGCACAGCGAGTTCAACCACGCGCCCCATGACACCACACATTTGTTGCAAATCTGGATTGAGCCCAACGTGCTGGGTGTGCCGCCCAGCTATGAGCAAACCACGTTTGCGGCCAGCGCCAAGCAGGGGCGGCTGTGCCTGGTGGCTTCACCGGATGCGGCGCAGGGGTCGGTCAGGATTCAGGCTGATGCCCGGCTCTACGCGGGGTTGTTTGAAGCCGGGCAAACGGCTCGCTTGGCATTGGCAGCGGGGCGCAAAGCCTATGTGCATCTGGTGCGCGGTGGCCTGCACGTCAACGGTGTGGCCCTGCAAACGGGTGATGCCGCCCTGCTGGCCGATGCGTCAGAGCTGCGGCTGGATCAGGCGCAAGCGGCCGAGGTGCTGGTGTTTGATTTGCGTGCGTAAGTTTATTTTTTAACAGGAGTTTCATCATGGCAAAAGTAGCAGTTGTTTTTCATTCAGGTTACGGTCACACCCTGCGCATGGCGCAATCGGTGGCCGAAGGCGCGGGTGCCGATTTGGTCGCCATTGATGCCGAAGGCAATGTGTCAGAGGCTGGCTGGGCCACGCTGGCGGCGGCCGATGCCATCATCATGGGCAGCCCAACCTACATGGGTTCGGTGAGCTGGCAGTTCAAAAAATTTGCCGATGCCTCCAGCAAGCCCTGGTTTGGCCAGGCCTGGAAGGACAAAGTGTTTGCTGGCTTTACCAACAGCGCCACCATGAACGGCGACAAGCACAGCACGCTGCATTACCTGTTCACACTGGCCATGCAACACAGCGGTGTCTGGGTTGGCACGGGCATGATGCCCAGCAACGCCAAAGCCGCGCAGCGCAACGATGTCAACTATGTCGGCTCGTCTGCGGGGGCCATGGCGCAGTCGCCGTCGGATGCCTCACCGGCCGAAATGTTGCCCGGTGATCTGGAAACCGCACGCCTGTTTGGCCAGCGCGTAGCGGCCATCACGACCCGGTTCAAGGCCTGAGCCCGTCTGGGGCGGTGGCCATGGCCGCGTGGCCAGCGGGGCTTGCCGCGCGGTTGAACCAACGCAGCCAGCGGCGCGTGCAAAATAGGGACGGGGAGTCCCTATTTTTTTTGCTCTGAATCAATGAACAAACCGCTTCTGTTGCTGCCCCTGCTGGCCTGTGTCCAGATGGCCTTGGCCCAAGATACGCCAGGCCTGTCCGAGAAAGATTTTTTGGCCGACATGCCGGTGGTGTTGTCGGTGTCTCGGTTGCCGCAGCGGCTGGATGAAACACCCGGTGCGGTGACGGTATTGACGCGTGATTTCATCCGCCTCAGTGGGGCCCGTGATGTGGCAGATTTGCTCCGTCTGGTGCCGGGTTTCCAGAGCAGCAGCTCATTTGAGCCGGATGCGCCACAGGCCAGTTACCACGGCGCTTTTGGCAACTACTC
>JBGSRY010000563.1:0-1843 GCA_041737325.1 Rhodoferax sp.
TGTGGGCGCACCACCAGCACCACGTTTCAGGAATTGACACAACAAATTGAGCAGTTTTTGCGTGACCAGATGCCGGTGTGGCGCACCAGGTTTCCTGGGGTTGAGAAGATGAAAGTGGCCGTGATGGGATGTATCGTGAACGGTCCCGGTGAAAGCAAGCAGGCTGACATTGGAATCAGTTTGCCTGGCACCGGCGAAGCGCCGGCTGCGCCGGTTTATATCGACGGTGAAAAATGCCTGACTTTGCGCGGCGATGCCATCGCCCAGGAGTTTCAGGTGATTGTTGAAAATTATGTAAAAAATCGTTTTGGTGCTTCGCTGAACACCAAAACATGAGCGCATTTCCCATGACAGAACAAGTACCCCCCGTAAAAATAGAAAAACTCACTGCCGTCAAAGGCATGAATGATGTATTGCCGCCCGAATCCGCGACGGTTGAATGGTTGGAAGCCAAGGTACGTGTCCTGATGGCGCGTTTCGCCTATCGCAATATTCGCACCCCGATTGTCGAAAAAACGCCCTTGTTCATACGTGGATTGGGTGAGGTGACCGACATTGTCGAGAAAGAGATGTATTGTTTTGAGGATCGTCTCAATGGGGATCCTTTGACACTTCGGCCAGAGTCAACAGCCGGTGTGGTGCGTGCAGCCATCGAGCACAACATGCTGTATGACGGTGGCAAACGGCTTTACTACATGGGCCCCATGTTCCGCCATGAACGACCGCAAAAAGGCCGTTACCGCCAGTTTGACCAAATAGGTGCTGAAGCCTTGGGCTACTCCGGTGCAGAGGTTGATGCTGAATTGATTTTGATGGCCCATGCGCTATGGAAAGAAATTGGCCTGGATGATGTACGTCTGGAACTCAACAGCCTCGGGCAACCGGCAGAACGGTTGGCACACCGCAAAGCATTGATCACGCACTTTGAAATGCATCAAGACCAACTTGATGAGGATGCCAGAAGACGCTTGTACAGCAACCCACTGCGCATTTTGGACACCAAGAACCCACACATGCAGTCCCTGGTGGAGGCGGCACCCCGGCTGATGGACTTTTTGGGTGATGCGTCACTGGCTCACTTCAAGCGCCTGACCGCCATTCTTGAAGCCAACCATGTGGCTTACACCATTAACCCGCGTCTGGTGCGTGGCATGGACTATTACAACCTGACGGTGTTTGAATTCACCACAGATCGTTTGGGATCACAGGGAACAGTGTGCGCCGGTGGCCGGTACGATTATCTTTTTGAACAACTGGGTGGCAAACCTTCGCCTGCAGTGGGTTGGGCATTGGGGGTGGATCGTGTGTTGGAGCTGGCCAGAAGTGCAGGTCTGGAAGCCATAGTCCCCAGCCTGGATGCGTATGCGATTGTCAGTGATGAGGGTGCGTTGCCGCTTGTGTTGGCAACTTTGCAAGCTCTGCGCACTGCGGGCATCAGCGTGCACATGCATGCCAGTTCAGTTGACGGCATGGGCAGCATGAAAAGCCAGTTCAAACGCGCCGACAACAGTGGTGCACGTTATGCACTCATTTTTGGAACAGATGAAATCACCGCCAACCAGGTCACCATCAAACCGTTGCGTGACGCGGCTGCGGCACAGTTCAGTGAGTCGCTCAGTGATGTGGCTATTTGGGCCTCCCGCCTACAATCAAACGCTTAACCGGAAACATTCATGGCGAATCAACTAGACCTCGAAGAACAAGAACAACTTGATCAAATCAAGCATTTCTGGAGTCAATACGGCAACACCATCACTTGGGTTCTGATTGTGGTGTTGGGCGCGTTTGCTGGCTGGAATTTTTATCAATATTGGCAACGCAATCAAGCTGTTGCAGCAGCAGC
>JBGSRY010000565.1:0-3784 GCA_041737325.1 Rhodoferax sp.
CTGCTGGTGGCGGTCTTGAGCGGACTGGCCGGGGGCTTGTTTGCCCGGCTGCTGTTGATTTCAATCCGCGGTGACGGCGTGGACCGCTTCAGCGGCTGGCGGCGGCAGTCGCCAGTGGCTTTTGCGGCCGGTTGTGGCCTGGTGATTGCAATCATTGGCTTGGTCAGCAACGGCACCACCTTCGGCACAGGCTACGCGCACAGCCGCGCCATGCTTGAAGGCAACAACGACACGTCTTCGCTGTATGTACTGTTCAAATTTATCGCCACTTGGGTCACCGCCTGGGCTGGGGTGCCCGGCGGCATCTTTGCGCCGGCTTTGTCGATCGGCGGCGCTTTGGGCAACGACGTGGCGCAATTCACCAACTACGTCAACGCGCCCACGCTGATCGCGCTGGGCATGGCGGGTTTTCTGGCCGCCGTCACGCAGGCCCCACTGACCTCGTTCATCATCGTCATGGAAATGGTCGACGGCCACGCGCTGGTGCTCAGCCTGATGGCCTCGGCCATGGTGGCCAGCGGGGTGTCGCGGCTGATCTGCAAACCGCTCTACAGCGCACTGGCGCAACTGCAACTGCTGCGTTTGCCTGCACACCATGTGACCAAGCCGGATTAAAAAAAAGGAGCCCCGAAGGGCTCCTGAACTCGCTTGCTGCTCTGATCGCTAAATAAGAACAACGGGGTAATTGTATTTGATCAAATGCATTTAAGGTCAGTGATTACCCTAGGCGCTCAAAAACCACGTGCGCACTGGGCCAAAAAACGCTACATGAAACCCTGCAACACATTCACCGCGTTGACCCCCACCTCGGCCACGGCGTAGCCGCCTTCAAACACCCACACCGTGGGCAAACCAGCAGCGGCCAGGTCTTCGCCCACGCGCAAATAATCGTCGCTGGTGAGCTGAAAACCTGATATCGGGTCACCCACAAACGTGTCCAAGCCCAGCGACACCACCAGCGCCTGCGCGCCAAAGGCTTGGATGTCGTGCAGCGCAGTGGCCATTGCCTCGCGCCACCGCGCAAAGCCCGTGCCACGCGGCAGCGGCAGGTTGCGGTTAAAGCCCAACCCGGCCCCGGCACCGCTCTCATCCGCATAACCCAGGTAGAACGGATACTCGGTCTGCGGGTCACCGTGGATGCTGGTGAAATACACGTCAGGCCGGTCATAAAAAATGGCTTGCGTTCCATTGCCATGGTGGTAGTCCAGGTCCAGCACCGCGACCCGCGCCACGCCCTGGTCACGCAACTGCTGCGCGGCCAGGGCGGCGTTGTTCAGAAAGCAGTAGCCGCCAAAAAAATCGGCGCCAGCGTGGTGCCCGGGCGGACGCGTCAGGGCAAACGCAGACCGTGCACCGCCCGCCACATGGCTTGCGGCACTCAAAGCGCAATCAGCCCCAGCGCGCGCAGCAGCCCAGGTGCCAGAGGTCAGGGGCGAGCCGGCATCCATCGAAAACAGCCCCATGCGCGCGGCAAAATTGGTCGGCAACACGTCACTTCGCAAGGTTCGCACCGGCCACACCGAAGGCAGCGCATCACGCGCCGCGTTGGCCGGGTCCAGCGCGACCCATTCGTCCCAGGCGTGCTTCAAAAAGTCAAGGTAGCGCGGGCTGTGGATGCGCGCCAGCACCGCGTCATCAAATGCCTGCGGCGCTTGCAGCGTGCCAAAGCGGCGGCGCTGCAACTCGGCCAGCACGTGGTCAACCCGGGCCGGCACCTCAAAACATGGCACCAGTTCGCCGCGAAACATCTCGACTTTGCCTTGGTGCAGGGTGTGTTGGTGGTTGTAAAAAATATGCATGTTTTTGGCCTCTAGCCCTTTATTTATAAGCTTAAGAAGCTACAACTTAAGTAGCATTTTGAAACTCAAGGCGCAACCAACGCCAAGCGTGGAAAGTAACTGCGGTACCGTGCTCGATCCCGTGTCAACAACTGCATTTGCCCTACCAGTGCGTGCGCACCAATGTAAAAGTCTGGCATGGGTGATGTTTTTGTGCCCTGCAGCTGGCGATAGGCCTTGAACGCCTGCCCTGCCAAAAACGCGGCATCCCACGGCAAGGCCTCACGCACCAGCGGCAAGGCCGCCAGCGCGGCCTCCAGATCGTTCACACACTCAAACCTCGGGCTGATTTCAGCCAGGATGATCGGGTTAATGACCAACGCGCCTGCACCAGCGCAGTGCTCAAGCTGGGTGAGTGACCAATCTGCCCACGTTGGGTCATCTGCCAACACATCAATCAGCACACAGCTATCTACCAAAGTGGCCCGTGGCGGTGGCCGCTGCAAATAACGAGCGCTGGGTTCGCGCACTTGGGGCTGACCAGCGCTGCCACTGTCTGATTCGGCTCCTAGCAGGCCTTTGGGAGAAACTTGAGTGGACGTGCTCATCCGCGCAAAAACGCCATGAATTCATCTGTGCCCATGCCCTTAAAAGCGTGGGCGTTGGCGCTACCACGTACCTGCTCAAAAGCCTGGCGCACCGTCACGACCGGTGCGGATTCAACCAGGCGAATGACCACGTCGCCGTTGTCGCGCACCACAAACTCCACGTTGCTATCAGGGTGCATGCCAGCCTGCTCACGCACCGCTTGGGGAATGGTGACCTGGCCTTTGCTGGTGATTTTCATGATTCTTACTCCTTTTGGTAAGAATCTTACAGCATCACCCCGTGATATTCAACGCGCCAGCACTGGGCGCAGCGCATTGCCGGTGTGCGTACCCAAGCCCACCATCGCCTCAGGCGCGCAGGCCGCCACCACGCGGCCACCTGGGTCGTTTGCCGTGCGCAATGTACGCGCGGTCAGGCCGCCAGCGCGGCCAGCCACGACGCACCAGGCACCACGTTGATGCCATTGCGCAGCTCGGGATTGCGCAGGTGGCGCACCAGTTGCACGGCCTGGGCTTCGGGCCACTGGGCCATAAACCCGCCAAATGCCTTGTGCGGCGCGTTGTCGGCCCATTTGCATTCAATCAGGTGCGTCAGCACCTTGCCGCGTGAGAGCGCAAAGTCAATCTCGGCACCGTCCTTGGTGCGCACATAGTGCAGCCCCACGGGCGCGGCTTCGCTATCTTGCAAAAACTCCACGTGTTTGAGCAGCATGGTGGCCACAGCATTTTCAAAACGCAGGCCTTGCAGGGCGTTGTCGACCACGCCACCTTGCGCGGCCTGTGAAGCAACTTGCAATGTGTCCGTTGTAGACGTGGCATTGCCGCCAACCATGCCTGTGTCGTAAAAATAGACCTTGGGCGATTGCAGTAGCGAGCGGGCAATGTTGTGGTGCCAGGGCTGCACCGTAAACACGATGTAGAGCGCCTGCAGAATGTCAATAAAGCGTTTCACAGTGGGCTGCGACAGACCCAGATCGCGCCCAATGGAAGCCAGCGACAAGGGCGAACCCACGCGTTCGCGCAGCAACTCCAGCAGCACCCGCATACCACCCACCTCTTGAATGCGCGAGAACTCCAGCACGTCTTCGCGCACCAGGCCATCGGCGTACTGGGCGCGCCAGCGCCTGGCATTTTTGTCGCCCGCCGGGGTTGCTGCAAACAGGCAAGGCTCGGGGAAGCCGCCCCGGTTAAGCAAGTGCGTCAATGCGGTGTCGGGGGTAGGCGGCTGGCCCGCTGCCGCCTGGGGGCTGTGTTCGCACCACTCCTTGACCGAGATGGGGTGCAGCCGCCACGCCAAAAAGCGCCCTGCGAGGGAGTCGCCAGTTTGCCGAAAGGTGTCCATGCGGGCGCTACCGGTCACCAGTTGCTGCTGGCCTACAGGATGCCCGTCAATCACGC
>JBGSRY010000580.1:0-4392 GCA_041737325.1 Rhodoferax sp.
CGCACTGACCTGCACCACACCGTCTTGCACCACCAGACCGGGGATGCCCTCAATCAGCGACAAGTCCACGTCCTGCCCCAAGGCCAGCACCACCGAGTCGGCTTCCAGGGTTTCAAACTCACCCGTGGGTTGCGGATAGCCCTGGTCGTCCAGCGCCATTTTCTCGACCGTGATCGACGACTCACCGGCCTGCTTGATGGTCGAGAGCCACTTCACCAGCACGCCTTCTTGCAGCGCTTCTTCCAGCTCAAAGTCGTGCGCGGGCATTTTTTCGCGGTTGCGGCGGTAAACGATGATGGACTCGGTAGCCCCCAGCCGTTTGGCCGTGCGCGCCACGTCTATGGCCGTGTTGCCACCACCATAGACCACCACTTTGCGCCCCAGCAAGGGCTTGTCTGCACCTTCCATCGAGCGCAATACCGACACCGCGTCCAGCACGTGTGCCGAGTCGCCCGCCGGAATGTAAGCGCGCTTGGCAATGTGCGCGCCCACGGCCAGAAACACGGCATCAAACCCGCCCTGCTGCTTGGTTTCCAGCACGTTGCTGACCTTGGTGTTGTAGTTGATCTGCACGCCCAAATCGACGATGCGCTGCACCTCAGCATCGATCACGTTGCGCGGCAAGCGGTATTGCGGAATACCAAAGCGCATCATGCCGCCGGGCAAGGGGCCAGCCTCAAAAATGGTCACGCTGTGACCCAGCATGGCCAGGTGGTAAGCGGCAGACAAACCGGATGGACCAGCGCCCACCACCAGCACTTTTTTGCCGCTCTGGTTGGCGGGCGGCACAAACTTCCAGCCTTGGGCAATGGCCTGGTCGCCCAAAAAGTGCTCGACCGAGTTGATGCCCACGGCGGAATCGAGTTGTCCCCGGTTGCACGCCCCTTCACAGGTGTGGTAGCAGGCGCGCCCCATGATGGCGGGGAACGGGTTTTCTTCGACCAGTTTGCGCCAGGCCCCTTCGTAGTTGCCCGACTCGGCCAGAAACAACCAGGCCTGGATGTTTTCACCCGCCGGGCACTGGTGGTTGCAGGGCGGCTTGCGGCTCAGGTACACCGGCCGGTTGGTGCGCCAGGAACCGGTGTGGTTGGCCAGCGAGGTACCAACGTCAAGCGTGATGGCAAAAGGTTTTTCCATGATCTTTCCTCAACTGATTAAGCCAGCAGGCCAAAGCGGCGGATATTGCGGTCAGCGCGCGCTTGCAGGCGTGCAATGGTGGCCACGTCCGGGTGTTTGCCAAACAGGTGCGCAAAACGCCTTTGCGGCCGCAGGTAATCTTCAATCGGTATTTGGTGGCGAATTTTGCGCACACCGGTCACCACACCCGCCTCGGCTTCAAACACCGGGAACATGCCACTTTCTACCGCCATTCTGGACAGCTTGATGGTGTCTTGCGACGGCGCGCCCCAGCCCAGCGGGCACGGCACAAAAATGTGGATGTAGCGCGCGCCGTGGATCGACATCGCTTTGGTGACCTTGCGCTCCAAATCACGCAAATCAGCCACCGTGGCCGTGGCCACGTAGGGGATTTCGTGCGCCATGGCGATCAGCGGCACGTTCTTGCCCTGGCCAAAGTCGTTGCCCGGATTCGGGCCCACCGGCATGGTGGTGGCGGTGCGTGCCGCCGGTGGCGTGGCGCTGGAGCGCTGCACCCCGGTGTTCATGTAGGCCTCGTTGTCGTAGCAGATGTAGAGCACATCGTCGTTGCGCTCAAACATGCCACTCAAACAGCCAAAGCCGATGTCGGTGGTACCCCCGTCGCCGCCCTGGGCCACCACACGTACTTCGCTGCGGCCCTTGGCTTTCATGGCCGCGGCAATGCCGGTGGCTACCGCTGCGGCGTTGCCAAACAGCGAGTGCACCCAAGGCATTTGCCACGAGGTTTCAGGGTACGGCGTCGAGAACACCTCCAGACAACCGGTGGCGTTGGCGGCGATCAGTTGACCGTTGGTAGCGGCCATGGCCGCGTCAATGGCGTAGCGCGCACCCAGTGCCTCGCCGCAGCCCTGACACGCACGGTGACCTGAGTTGAGTGAATTACGGCGCTGATCGCCGGCTTGCAGGCTACGCTGCTCCGGCGCCAGCAGGCGGTTGCCCACGGTAAAGGTGCCGGTCTGGTAAAACTTGACAGTTGCTTGTTCCATTATTTTTCCTAAACAGTTGAGGACAGAGCTGGCTCACTACGTGTAGCTGCGGTCTGTCCCGCAAGGTTTCAGACAGACCCTGAAGCCACGGTGCCAATGTCGCGCAGCACCCCTTCGGCCACAGGGCCGGAACGGCGTTTGATCTTTTCGCGGTCCAGCACACGGTTGACGATGTCCCAATCCAAGTCCAAAAATGTGAGCAAGTCAAGCTTGTCATTAAAGGACTGCAGCAATAATTTGCTCACCGAATCTTTGGTAATGGCACGCCCGCCCAAGCCCGCTACCACGGTGTAAACCGGTTGCGGGCGGTTGCGCACGGCGCTGCGCACGTCGCGCGACACAATGCCGCCAATGCCCACGGCAAAGCATTTTTCGATCACCACAATACGCTCGGCGCGTGCCGTGGCATCGCGGATGGCAGAAATCGGGAATGGCCGGTACGAGGTAATGCCCAGCACGCCCACCTTGTGACCCTGCGCACGCAAATCGTCCACCGTGTCCTTGATGGTGCCCAGTACGGAGCCCAGCGCAATGACGATGGTGTCGGCATCTTCGGTCAGGTAGGTTTTGATCAGCCCACCCGAATCACGACCAAATTGCGCTTTGAATTCTGTAGCAATCTGCGGAATCAGATCAAGGGCTTGCATCTGTTTGGCATGGGCCAGATAACGCACTTCGGTGAACGCCTCGGGGCCAACCATGGCACCAATGGTGACCGGGTCGTTGGGGTCGAGCACCTGGCGCGGCTCGTAGGGTGGCAAGAATTTGTCCACCTGCTCCTGGCTGGGCATGTCCACGCGTTCGTAGGCGTGTGTCAGGATGAAGCCGTCCATGCACACCATCACCGGCAGCGACAGCTCTTCAGCAATCTTGAAGGCCTGAATGTGCAGGTCAAGTGCTTCCTGGTTGGTCTCGGCAAACAGCTGTAGCCAACCCGCATCGCGCATGCTCATGCTGTCGGTGTGGTCGTTCCAAATGTTGATGGGCGCACCAATGGCGCGGTTGGCCACCGTCATCACAATCGGCAGGCCCAAACCTGACGCGTTGTAAACCGCCTCGGCCATGAACAGCAGCCCCTGGCTGGCCGTTGCCGTGTAAGAGCGCGCCCCGGCGGCTGATGAGCCGATAGCCACGCTCAAAGCGGCAAATTCAGACTCGACGTTGATGAATTCGCACGGTTTCAAATCGCCCGACTTCACCATCTCGCCCAGCCCCTCCACGATGTGGGTTTGCGGGGAAATGGGGTAGGCGCAAATCACTTCCGGGCGACTCAGCGCCACGGCACGGGCTACGGCGTGCGAGCCTTCGCATTGTTCAAGCATGGTTAGTCTCCTCAGCTCTTTCCTCGGCTCTTTTTTCTTGCTGTTTCACGATCTCATAGGCTTCGCGGGCGGCGGCCTGGTTGCCCTTGGCGACCGCACCTGAGAACTTCTCGCCAATGGCGTGCAGCACGGCATCGAGCGAAATCAGCCCACCCAAAGCGGCAAAAGCGCCCAGCAGCGGCACATTGGGCACGGGTCGACCCACGTGCTTCATGGCCAGCTCGGTGGCCGGAACGGTCAGCAAGTGGTCGGGTTTGAAGTCTTTGACAAAGTCTCCCAGGCCCATCTCGGCAAAGGTCTTGGTGGTGTTGATCAGGATGTAGCCGTCTTTTTTAAGGCCGCCAAACACGTCCACCTGGTGCAACAGCGTCGGGTCCTGGATGATGATGGCATCTGGCTGCATGATGGGCTCGCGCAGACGAATCTCTTTGTCGTCCACGCGGCAAAACGCCACCACTGGCGCGCCGGTGCGCTCTGAGCCAAAACTGGGAAAAGCCTGGGCGTGGCGGCCGCCCATGAAAGCCGCGATGGACATCATCTCGGCACCGGTGACAACGCCCTGGCCGCCACGGCCGTGAATGCGAACCTGGAACATGTGTTCTCCTCATGTGTTGTCCGGGCGAGAAGGTATTTCTGTGGCCCTGTTGCAACTGGCGCGATGTTGATCAGTCTGAAAATCGACGTTTTGACAAAAATCAACATTTTCTGCGATAAGGAACCGTATTTCATATTACGAACTAATGTGAACATCGGCCGTTACACAACCCGGTTTCCAGTATCCTCAGAACATGCACCATGAACCCCACCACAGCCCACCGGCCCTGCCCCGCTACCTGGCGCTGGTGGGCCCGACGGCATCCGGCAAAACGGCTGCGGCACTGGCGCTGGCGGCACGTTGGCCAGCGGAAATCATCAGCATGGACTCG
>JBGSRY010000020.1:0-4699 GCA_041737325.1 Rhodoferax sp.
GCGCTGGGTTCACCGGCCGCTGGCGCACGCTGGGCACGTCGCATCATGCGGGCGTGCATCTCGGCTTCGGTAAGCGCCGGGCGTGAATGGCCGCGGCCAATGATTTGTCCCGCCTCGTTGCGCAGCACCACGTCGCGCAACGGTGGCTCGGCCGCCAAGCGCCAAACCCAGCCCACCAGCAGCGTGAGCACAGCCACCGCCAGTACCACGGCCAGCCAGATACGGACGTAGAGTTTGTTGAACATATTTAATCAGTTGAGGACAGAGCAAATTTGCTGCGCAAATCTTGGTCTGTCCCGCAAAGTTTCAGGTAGGTTGAGGACAGAGCAAATTTGTGGTGTCATTTCTGGTCTGTCCCGCAAAGTTTCAGATTTCAATCTTGCTGGCGCGCAAACACATAGCCCACACCACGCACCGTCAGGATGCGTTTTGGGGTTTTGGCATCGGCTTCGATGGCGGCGCGAATGCGGCCCATGTGCACGTCAATCGAACGGTCAAAAGCTTCCAGCTCGCGCCCACGCACGGCTTCCATGATCTGGTCGCGTGTGAGCACGCGCCCGGCGCGTTCGGCCAACGCCACCAGCAGGTCAAACTGGTAGGAGGTCAAGTCACAGGCCTGACCGGCCACGCTGACCACCCGGGCATCACGGTCGATGTCGAGCGAGCCAAACCGCAGCAGGGTGCTGGCCTCAGGGCGGCTAGCCTCCCCCTGGCGGCGCAGCACGGCACGGATGCGCGCCAGCAGTTCGCGCGGCTCAAAAGGTTTGGGCAAATAATCGTCGGCCCCCATTTCCAGACCAATGATGCGGTCCATCGGGTCACCTTTGGCGGTGAGCATCAGCACCGGGGTGCTTGCCAGATGGCCCGGCAGGGCGCGGATGCGCCGACACACTTCCAGACCATCCAGGTCGGGCAGCATCAAGTCCAGAATAACCAAATCGCAGGGGCTGGACTGCAACTGGCTGAGTCCGCTTTGCGCGTCACCCGCATGCGTGACCTGGTAGCCGGACTGGCCCAGGTAGGTGCGAACCATGTCGGCCAGGCGCGCATCGTCTTCAATCATCAGCAGCTGTTGGTTCATGGCTTGAGTCTAGTGCGCCCCCACGTCCATACCTTCAAGCGGGCGTAAAGTTAGGTAAAAGAAAGCCGTCATAAGCTATTATTTTTATAGCTCGTTGCCCTTATTCAACAAGGGCTACAGGCTTATTTTGCCTTGAAACAAGCCACAGCAGCAGCAGCACCGGAAGCCCCAGCAGGGCGGTGGCGACAAAGAAATTGGCATAGCCAAACGCATCCACATAGCGGCCTGAATAGCCGGCCAGAAATTTCGGTAACAGCAGCATCATGGAGCTGAACAGGGCGTACTGCGTGGCGGAGTAGTTGACGTTGGTCAGGCTCGACAAGTAGGCAATGAAAGCGGCCGAGGCGATGCCGCCCGACAGGTTGTCGGCCGAGATCACAAAGATCAGGCCATTCAAATCGTGGCCGCGTGCACTCAGGGCAGCAAACAGCAGGTTGCTGGCGGCACTGAGCACGGCACCAAGCATCAGCACCCGCATCACGCCCAGGCGCATGGCCAACAGCCCGCCCACAAACGCGCCAACCAGCGTCATGATGACCCCAAACACCTTGGTGACGGCGGCCACTTCGTCTTTGGTGTAGCCCATGTCGACATAAAACGGGTTGGCCATGATGCCCATCACCACATCGCTGATGCGGTAGGTGGCAATCAGCGCCAGGATCAGCACCGCTTGCCAGTGGTAGCGGTGCAGAAAATCGGCAAACGGTTCCACCAAAGCACCACGCAACCAGTCCAGCGCATTCCTGGCCAGTGGCAGATTGCGCGGCAACGGTTCGCTGGAGAGCAGCACCGTCAAGACCCCAGGCAACATGCTGACGGCCATGACCAAATAGGCGCTGTGCCAGGCATCATGTTGGTAACCCACCGCCCCCGCCACCTCGGCGCGTGCGGCCAGCCACAAGGCCCCGGCCCCGGCCCAGATCATGGCCAGGCGGTAACCGGTTTGGTAGGTGGCAGCCAGCGCTGCTTGCCGGTCTGCGTCAGCCGACTCGATGCGAAACGCGTCCAACGCGATGTCTTGGGTAGCCGAGCCAAAGGCCACTGCCAGTGCGCCCCACACCACCGGCTGCAAGGCCAACTGCGGGTCGTTGAACGACATCCCCACCAAGCCCGCCATGATGGCGCATTGGGACAGCAACAGCCAGCTGCGCCTGCGCCCAAGCAGCCGGGTGAGAACAGGAATGGGCAAACGGTCGACCAAGGGAGCCCACACCCATTTGAAGGCATACGCCAGCCCGACCCAGCTCAGGTAACCGATGGTGGTGCGGTCAATGCCGGCCTCACGCAGCCAAAAGCTCAGCGTGCCCAGCACCAGCAGCAGTGGCAGGCCGGCTGAGAAGCCCAGCGCGAGCATGCGCAGGCTGGCGGGTTCAAGGTAGACCCGCAAACTGTCAGCCCATGATGGTTTAGACACGGACATCAGGGGTTAAACGTGACCTGGTATTCATAGTTGCCGGGCTGGATGGATGCAAAGACCAGGCTGGCGCGGTAGTTGTCGATGTTGCGAACCTCCGGTGCTGGAAAGCCGATTTTGGTGGAGCCAACTTTGGGTAACAGGCCTTTGCCGGGCAACATGACGGTGAAACTGGCACCGGTGACCGGCTCGGTACCCGTGACGGTGATGTAGAGCAACAGCCGCTTGCCGGAATAGCTGGATCTGAACTTGATGCGCTCGCGCTGCCTCCACCAAGCGGCGACTTGCCCGGTGGAGGCGAGCCAGACGGTAGCCTTGTGTTGCTTCAAATGCACCAGCAAACCCGGCAGGGCCTTGGCCAGCGTGCTGTCTTCAGCAAAATTCTGGCTGTGGATGCTCAACACCCCCAGTGCACCGTTCTCGCGCACCAGCGTGGCATCGTCGATCAGGGCTTGGGTGGTCTGCTCGGCACTGAGTTTTTCCCAGTACAAATTGATGTCATCGCGCTGGGTTCTGGGCAGCACCACCAAGGCCTGGGCCAAATCTACACCGTCTTGCTTGGCCAGCAGTGGCAAGCGCGCTTCAGAGCGGTTCGGGTCTGCCGTGTGGTGGCGAATGCCGGCTTGTTGCAACACTTGTTCGGTGGTGCTGTCATAGCCCTCTGTGGGGGCGCGAAAACCGGTGATGGACTGTGTGTTGGGCAGCACGGTTGCCATCTCGGTGCGCATGTTGTGCACGCGCTGCGTCTGCTCTGCTGCGGACTGGTCTTTGAAGCTGGTGTGGATGTCGCCATGGAAATCGACCTCGGATTCACGTCCCAGTCGCGACAAGATGTCGGGAAACGTTTTGCCCACCGAAGTCAGCACGTAGAACGACGTGGGGTAGTCCACGGCTTGCATCATCGACAGGAACGGCAACGCGTTGGGAAACCCCTGCTCGGTATCCATCTCGATGGTTTGCGCGGCGCGTTTGCCTTGCGGCCAGGCGGCGAGTACGGCAACGGGCTCGCGGCGTAGCCAGTTCAGGCTGTCGTCAATCAGTCCGTACATAAAAAACGGATGCGACTCCCACACGGTTTCGGCAAAAGCGAACGCTACGACGCGACCAACCTCGGGCTGTGTCTCGGTAAACACCACGCCGCCTTCAGCGCGCCGTTCAGCGTCGGTGGTACGGGCCCAGTCCATGAAGCGTGCACCGACCATGTCACCGCTGAAGCGCAGCAAGCGTTCGGTGGTTTTGGTCAAACCCAGCCGCAACCCGGCTGGGTGCGTGTGCGATACCGGGGACTCGCCATTGAGGATCAGGTTGTTGACCTCGACCTCGGGTGCAATTTCACCCCGCATTTTGATGCCCAGTGTGTCCAGAAACGTCCACCCTTGCCATGCGCCTTTGTCGTCGCGGGTACCTGTGGCCCAGGTGCTCAGGATGGCCCCACCACGGGCGCGAAACGACATGATCGCAGCGCGTTCTTCGGTGCTGAGTGACAGCACCGAAGGCAAAATCAGCACCCCTTCCTTTTGTTTGCGCAACTGGGTCAGCGTGTCGATTTCGTTGAAACCGAGCTTGCGGTCGGCGAAATAGCCACGCCAAGCGCCCAGCAGGGTGTCGTAATTGCCACCGATGCCGGCGAGGTAGTTGCGGGTGCTGACCGAGGCGTACAGCGTGACGTTTTGGCTGGTAGGGGGCATGAAGCCGATGACCCCCTGGGCTCCAAACACCGGGTTGCGCCAGCCCAGGGTTTGCATCAAGGCCACGTAAACCAGAACGGAAACCACAACGCTCAACACCACAATGGTTGGCAAATAAGGGCCAACCATGCGAAAGATTGAACGGCCGCTGCGATCCTCGGTGCGGGGTGTACGCGGGGTAAGGAAGGGCATGGTGAGGCTGCTCGTCATGGAGCTTCAGGCTGGGGCGGTTCTGCAGTTTGTGGCGTGTAGCGTGTCAGAAAAATAGGTTCTCTGGAGACGCTGCCATCCATGGTGTCGTCCCCTCTTTGGGTTGAGGGTTTGCGGCGGTCGCGAATTTTGAAAGCCGCATAGGCTCCAAAACCAATCACCATGGTGCCAATGGTGGTGACCAGAATGACGGTTGCCAGGATAGAGATCAGATCCATTTCAAAGTTTTCCTTCGCGTTCGAGTTTGCCCCAGGTCATGCTGTGACCACGCCATTCTTCAATCGTGGCGAAGACCTTGGAGATGTC
>JBGSRY010000034.1:0-4904 GCA_041737325.1 Rhodoferax sp.
GTAGTATTCATGGGCGGGCATCAAGGTCAGACTTCGATACCCTGATCTTCCAGCCTTTTAGGCGATGCCCGCATCTTTTTTTTGCCTCAAGCAGCAGTTAATTCGACTGGTTTGTCGAATTCTGCAAGTCCCTCTAAAGTAAAATACAGTAGTATCATTACAAGCTGCTTTTTCCTGCAGCACTTGTCATTCACTGACATGTTCCCCACTCTTTATTCTGTGTCGTTACGCCGTTTTTTGACGCGGTTACTGCTGGGGTGCTTGGTTTGCCTAGCTGTAATTGCATGGGATTTTCAGCACCGAAGGCAGTTGCCGTTGACAGCGCGTGCTATTTGGCCCGCAAGTTTGCCCCACAGCTTTACCTCACTGCGTTTCCAGGCGAAAGGGCAGATTCCGATGCCTGCGAATACGCCCGCAGCCCATGCCAGTAGTTTGTTGGCTATGCCATTTGAGGCTGCCGACACGGTGTTGGCATTTTGGTTTGCCGGATCCAAAGAAAGTGCACCTGACATTGGCATTGCGGCATCAGGTTTTGATCGGACTAAGCAAGAGTGGCTTCAGGCCCGTTTTATCGTCACGCGGGAAGCGCTGGGCCAATCATTGGGGTATGGGGTGCGCCGCATCGGTAATCCAGTCGCCTGGCTGGATGCTGATCGAAAGGTGCATCTGTTCGTGGTTGTCACGGGGCTTGGCGGCTGGGCGGCCAGCCGTATTGTTCATCTACAGCAGGTTAGCACAACGTCGCGGTCGTCAGATCTTGTGCTTAAACCGGTTCGGGTGTTGCCGCTTTCATGGTTCTGGAACATCAGTCATTTGGTTCGTAGTGCACCTCTTTCGTTGGAGGACGGTGGCATGGAGTTACCGATTCATTTTGAGTTGGGGATGAAATACCCGCTGGTACTAAGGTTTGATTCAAAAGGGGAATTCATGGGTATGGTGCGCATGTCGCAACGTCCCTACATGCTGCAACCGACCTTGATCAAGCAATCGGAGCAACAGTGGGTTGCACTGATGCGTGACCAACGATCCGACGGGCGCATTACCGCTGCAAAAACCCAGGATGGTGGGCAGACTTGGCATGATATTCCCGATCTGGCGCTATCCAACCCTGATGCATCGATTGCGGGACTAGGTTTAATGCCTGGGTACATGGTGTTAGCGCATAACAGTTCACCGCATTCACGCAATACCCTTGATTTGAGCTACTCGGTTGATGGGCAATCTTGGACGGTTCTTCAATCGTTGGCGCAGGGCACTGGAGCGCAAGAATTTTCGTATCCCGCTTTGGCTTGGGCTGGTGACAGTCTATGGGTCAGTTACACCGACCAGCGCCAGCGAATCTCATGGCAAAACTTTCGTTTGAGTCAGTAAAAATCAACACATGGAGCAACATTTCCTTCAAGCGTTGATGCGTGCTGACGCGGCGGCTTGGTTGCCTGATGCGGATTTGACCCGTTGGGCGTTAAAAGCTGCCTGGGGCATCGTTTTAGCAGCGTGTGTCATGCACCTGTGTCAAATCAGGTGGCCCAAACTTCGCATAAAAATGGCAATACTGGTGGTCATTTGGACAATGTGGCCAGGCCCTGTATCACCGTCATATTGGCTCGCATTGGCTTTTCAAATGCCCAGTTTGATGAGTGTGTTGCTGTGTGCGGTGTGGATCATGCAGATGACGACGGGGCACACGTCAGAAATAAAAAATGTGCCGAAGCTGTGGCCTGGTCACGTGGCGCTTGGACTGGGTGTCGTATTGGGCTGGGTGCTGCTGGTCGATATGCTCGCTTGGTGGCCGGTGTCCATTTACGCGTGGGGCTTTGGGACACCTGCGTTGGCATTGGTGTGTGCTGCAACATGGTTGTTGTGGTTGGTGTCGGGTTCAGATTGGGGTGAACAACGCGCCACACTGTACGTGGCTGGGGTCGTTGTGGTGTATGCGTTGACCCGCTTGCCAAGCGGCAACCTGTGGGATGCTTTGTTAGACCCCTGGCTGTGGTTGGTGTTGCAGGTCAAAGGCTTGGTGTTTATATGGGGCCTAAGGAGACGCTAGCGAGCGGTGTTGGTGAGCAGCCACTCACGGCGGAATAGCCATTGCTCGGGATACCAAACGTTGGCGAATGTAATTTCACCGTTTTGATGCCGCCCCTTCACCTCCCAGCGCTGTCCGAGCACGGTGCAGAGCGGTACACACAGCGGTTGGTCAGTCGCTTCAGCACGCGTTTGCAGCCACACCACGGCATCGTGTTTTGCCAGCAATTGTTTCAATACGGTCGTGTTGTCGCTGCTGCTGCCAAATGCCAGGGCATCGCCATCGTAAGGTGCAAACCGGTTACCAGGCAGCAAAAATTCAAAACGCTCAAACTGCCCGTTGAAGCTGCTGGGTACCGCGACACGCTGGTGTTGCAGGGCTGAAATAGTAGCGGGGCTGTACGAGCCAGCGGAACCATTCAATGGCGCAGTGCTCAGGCTAAAAATGGCAAATACGCTCAGTGTCGCCACCAAGGTGCACGCACGTGTGCATGCAGGTTTCACCAGACCGAGCAGCACCATAGCCAAACCGGCAGCCATCACACATTCTGTCAGCCACAGCTGCCGTTGGCTCGCGATGTTCAACGTCTGCTCGGCCCAGCAAATGCGCCCAAGCACCACCATGCACAGGGCACACAGCAGCAAGGACGGCACAAACCAGCCGCGTGCGATGCGTTGCCAATACAGTGCCAACAACATAGCCAAGGCGGGCATGGCATCAATCAAGTAGCGCGCCGAGCGCTGGCTGGGCAGGGTGAAGATCAACAACCACACACCCAGCCAGATTAACAAAACCTTTACCTGTGGTGACAGCGGTGCCTGTGTGCGTGCGCTGCGCCAGCGTTGCCAAAATTGCTGCACACCCAGGGCCATCAGCCCCAGCACCACCCATGCCAGCAGACCTGCGTTTTGCACATAGCCCAGCGCTTGTGCCCAGATGCTGAATCCGCCGCCGAAGACGGCGGTATGCCAATAACCGACACCGTTGTTCATTTTGTTGGCATTTTCGTTAATGACAAATTCTTGCCAGACGGCACGCGGATCAGGATCAAACACAAACCACAAACCAAAAATAGCCAGAGCCAGCACGGCAGAAAGCGTGACTTTCAGGGTGGTCTGCGTGATGCTTTGCCGGTTCAACACAGGCAGCATCACCAGCTGGGCACACCACAGCGTGGCTGCAGCCGGGGCAATCAGTGCAAACGATTTGTAAGCCAGCCCCAGACCCATGGCGACCCCGAACCCGATGTGTGCGGGCCAGCTCGGACTCGGGCGAAATCCGGCATCGTGGTGAGTTTGCTGGTGCGCTGTAGGTACAGTTGCGCTTGGTGTCCGATGACCCAGAGACCACCACAGCAAGCAGAATACGGGCAGATTCAGCCAAAAGGTTTCCGGTGCGCTGGTGAGGTAAGGGCGACCAAAACGAAACGTGCAAAAAAAACCCAGATAAACACAAGCCCCCAGCAGTGCGACGCGCACATCCCGGGTCAAACGCTGCAGGATCAGGCCGACAGCAGTTGCCAGCAGCAGCGTGTAGAGCACGCTGGGTGCACGCAATGCGGCCATCGTCCAGTTATCGCCCCACGCGCCAACCACCATGGCTTGCCAGAACAGCAGCGGGGGTTTTGTATTGCGCATGTGCTCAAGTTCGGATACCAGGGGCAACCAGTGACCGCTTTCAGCCGTCTTGCGGGCAATGTGGGTGTAGACCAGTTCATCGCCGTTACTCGGTACATACTGTCCGTCCAGTCCCAGCACGTAAACACAGATGGCCAGTAGCACGAACACCAGCCAGGGCCAAACCGCTGTGCGGGCGCAAGAGGATGAATCCAGCTGTGGCAGGGCCATGGTTTAGTGGGGCTTGTGGTGGCCAAAAGTCCAGCGGTCATTGGCCAAAAAATTGCCCACACTCGCAACCACAATAGCGATCACATTGGCCACCAGGTAGTGCAGCGAATGGGCCAGCCAGAGGGTGATACCGTATTGCAGCCCAATGCCAACCCAGGATGCCAGTGCGTAGCGGCCCAACTGCCCGCTCATGACCGAAAGCTGTGTGTGCTGCAATTAACGATGGTGGTCGTGTGCGGCTTTGACGCGATCCGACCAAGTCCACAAACGGTTCCATGTGAAGTTGTTGACGGTGGCGATGCCAATGGCCAATGCCAGAGAGGCGTAGAGCCGCTGACGTGGGTCGGCGATGGCTGCAAACAGGAACTCTTGTGCCCCATACAGCACCACCATGTTGACCACGGTGCCACTGGCTCCCACCAAGCCGAATTTGACATACCGAAAGCCCTTGAGCCATTCAACCCAAAGGTATGCGCGCTGGAGCCAGCTGAGTGTGGGATTCATGCGGTGAAATCGGATCGGTTGTGACCTGAATGGGCGCTGTTCAGAGCACGGTCAATGGTGATGATGAATTCAAAATTTGTAGCGCTTCGCTGAGTATTGGTAAGGGCTGCAAGCGTTTTAGGCATTGATTGTCGCCGTCACAAAAAGTAAGGCGATGGTTGTATGCGGAAAGACACGGTGCGCAAGCGATGCCCGACTCCCGCACCTGTGCGCGTGGCCCCAACGGGCCATACAGGCGGCCGGTTTCAGGGCCAAAAAACACCATGGTTTGGATCGGGGTCAGGCTGGCAAAGTGGCCGGGGCCGCCATCGTTGGTGAGCAGCAGGTCGGCAGCGTGAAACAGCATCAGCAGCTCGCGAATACTTTTGGTGTACCCGGTCAAATCGATGCACAAGTCGCTCCCCACATCCTGGCGCAATTGGCGTGCCAGCGCGGCATCATCGCGCAGTCCAATGAGCCCAACGGCGTGGCCTGCGGTGCACAGGCCGCGCGCCACTTGGGCGTAATGGTCGGCAGGCCAGGCACGC
>JBGSRY010000041.1:0-5450 GCA_041737325.1 Rhodoferax sp.
CGTGGCAGAGCCCACGCGCACGCCGTCGATCAGCACAATGGCTTGTGCGGTGGTTGCACCGCGCAAGAACACACCGGTGCTGGCGCGGTAACCGCCGTTACTGACAAACTGCACACCAGGCTGCATAGCCAACACGTCACGCAAAGAAGACTGACCCGCCAAATCCAACACAGAGCGGTCAATCAGCGACACATCTGCAATCACATCGGTCACGGGCACAGCCATACGGCTGGCCGTTACCACCACCTCGCTCAGCACCGGCACGTTGTCCTGCGCCTGCACCGGGAAAGCCGCCATGACAGCCAGCACGGACGCGCACAAGCGCACCGGGGCGCAACCGCGCCTGGAAAAAATACAAGTTTTCATTTGGAATCTAATCACCGCTAAAAGCCCTCACCGTCGTCCCCGACAGTGCTTGAGCGTCACAGTTGCGCGCTTGCATCTACAAGCGTACAGCCACCGTGTTGGCCGGTATCCGGGCTGATGGAGTCAACCTGCATCGCCTTCCCAAATGTTTGAAAAACACTCAGTGGCCTGGATGCAAGCGGAAACGTCAAAAGACATTTCGTCCACTTACCGTTGCGGGGGCAGCGCAGGTTAGGTTTGCTGTTGGCCAGCGCACCCTCCTGCTTCCCGTTGAACTGCGGCGTGTGAACCACACCGCGAGCACCAACGCGCTGGATTCTAGCCGGGATGGCTGGCCCAAACCCTACAATGCAACGCTATGTCGGAACTCACCCAAATCGACCAAATCACCGCCCGTGTAGAGCGCCTGCTGTTGCGTTATGAAGAACTCACACGCACCAATGCCCTGCTCTGCCAGCAAATCGAAACCCTCACGCAAGAGCGGGATTCGCTCAAAAGCCGTCTGAGCGCGGCCCGAGCCCGGGTCGATGCCTTGCTGGAACGCCTGCCGGGCATGGCGCAAAGTCACCCCCACTCTCACGCCGACACACCCGAAGGACACGCATGAAGCAGCTTGAAGTTCAGATCATGGGGCAGAGTTATCTGCTCGGCTGCCCGGATGGTGGCGAGGCGCGTTTATTGGATGCAGTGGAAAAGGTCGACACCGCCATGTGCAAGATTCGCGATGCCGGCAAGGTGCGTGCGCGTGACCGCATTGCGGTGCTGGCGGCGCTTAACCTGGCGTTTGATCTGGCCGACCAGCATGTGTTGCAACCCGTGTCAAACCATGCGCCCCGTGACGTTGATGCGTCCGGCGACACCAGCCAGCGGCTGGGTAGCCTGATGACGCGCCTGGACGACGCCCTGCGCCACGACGACCAATTGATCTGAATCTGCTGGCCGCGTGCGCCACGTCAAGCCGGTTAATGGACTTGTCCGCTGGCGGGCGAAACCTGTTCGGGTTGGCGAAAAATTTGTGCCACATCGACCGCATCAAAACGGTATTGGGCCGCACAAAAATCACAGCCCACTTCAATCTCGGCGCGCTCTTGCAAAATGCTCTGCGCCTCTTGCTGGCCCAACCCTTGAATCATGCGCCCGACCCGCTCGCGGCTGCAGGTGCATGAAAAATGCGGCCCAGTTTCACCCTGCTGCGGTGCAAAACGCAGCAGCGTTTCCTCCCAGAACAAACGGTGCAGGATGGTGTCCACATCCAGCGTCAGCAACTCCTCACGCTTGAGGCTGGAAGCCAGCACGGCAATGCGGTTGTAGTCTTCATTGCGGCCAATCTGGTCTTCATTGGCCGGGGCCGCCGTGCCTGACAAATTGGCTTGGCCCGCCATTGGCAGACGCTGGATCAGCAGTCCAGCCGCCACCTGGTCGTTGGCTGCCAGCACCAGGGTGGTGTCAAGCTGCTCACTTTGCAGCATGTAGTGCTGCAACACGTCACTGAATTTTTCCAGCTTTTCTTTTTGGTCACCAAACAACGGCACCACACCCTGGTACGGCTGCTGACCCGGTTGGCGGTCTTGGGGGTCCAGGGTGATGGCGCAGCGGCCTGCGTTGCCCACATTGACCATCTGGCTCAAACTGGCGGACGCATCCACCGCATGGTTGACCGTGGCCGTGGCACGCAGGGCAAAGTTGCTTTGCACCTCCACCACCGCCAACTTGACCGGGCCGTCACCAAACACCTGCAGCACCAACGAGCCGTTGAACTTGATGTTGGACTGCATCAGCACCGCCGCCGCCGCCATCTCGCCCAGCAGGTTTTGCACCGGCTGCGGATACGCACCATGGGTGGTGTTGCTGGCGCGGCGACGCAAAATTTCGACCCAGGCATCGGTCAAACGCACCACGGCTCCGCGCACCGGCAAGCCCTCAAAAATGAATTTATGAATTTCAGACAAACGATGTTCCTGGTTTAAAAATGAATAACAGCATCAGGCAATTTTGTTCAGACTGGCCTTGAAGCGCCTGGCATTGGCGACGTAATGGTCGGCACTGTGACGCAGGCCCTGGAGTTGCTCAGGAGTCAAACTGCGCACCACCTTGGCCGGGCTGCCGATGATCATGGAACCATCGGGAAATGCTTTGCCTTCGGTCACCAGCGCCCCCGCCCCCACCAGGCAACCCTTGCCAATTTTTGCGCCATTGAGCACCACCGCACCAATGCCAATCAGGCTGTCGTCACCCACGCTGCAGCCATGCAACATGGCCTTGTGGCCGACCGTCACCCCCGCGCCAATGGTCAATGGCATACCCACATCAGAATGCAGCACGCTCAAGTCCTGAATGTTGGTGCGGTCACCAATGCGGATGGCCGACGTGTCCCCACGCACCACCACGCCAAACCAGATGCCAACCTCTTGCCCCAGCACCACATCGCCCATGACCTCGGCGCTGTCCGCCACCCAGGCCGACTCTGCCACTTGCGGCACGATGCCGTCGACTTCATAAATTGCCATGCTCGTCCTTGTGCAACGTTGTTGCCTAGAATTGTAGGGAAACCATGATGTGCCCCCCGCCACTGTCCCCAGACCAGCCCCTGCACCCTGCCCAGGTCGGCGTGAACTTGCGCGCCCAGGCACTGCGTCTGTTGCAGCTGCCATCCACCCAGGACAAGGCTGCACAGGTGCGCGCCCTTGATACCAGCGAGTGGCTTTGGGACGCGCACGAGCACTTGTCTGAGCCCCCACATGTGCCGGGGCGGCCCGCACGCCCGCACCTGGTGCAGCCGTCGCAGCTCAAAACCCGCGCTGTAGGCACGCTCGAAGGCCGTGCTGGATTGATTCACGCCCTGACCCACATTGAAGCCAACGCCATCAACCTGGCCCTGGATGTGCTTTGGCGCTTTGCGGGCCTGCCAAGCGAGTTTTACCGTGACTGGTGGCGCGTGGCCCAAGAAGAAGCCCTGCATTTTCAACTGCTGCACGAGCACCTGACCGGCCTGGGGTTTGCCTATGGCGACTTGCCCGCCCACGACGGCCTGTGGGACATGGCCGAGCGCACCAAAACTGACCTGCTGGCACGCCTGGCTCTGGTGCCGCGCACACTCGAAGCCCGTGGCCTGGATGCCACCCCGGCGGTACGCAACCGGCTGGTGTCGGTGGGGGACCAAGCTGGCGCACGCATTCTTGATCTGATTTTGCGCGACGAAATTGGCCATGTGGCCATTGGCAACCACTGGTTTCACTGGCTCTGTGCGCAACGCCACCTGGAGCCGGTGGCTACCTACCAGGAACTGGCGCAGCGTTACCGGGCTCCGGTGTTAAAAGGGCCGTTCAATTTACAAGCCCGGCGCAAGGCCGGGTTTACCGAGGCAGAATTAACAGCCCTGCAATCCGCTTGACCTGTGTAGTCATCACCACCATCATCACCCCATGCCCCACACCACCCCTTCCACCGACAGTGTCACGCCCAAGCCAACGGTCATGGGCATTGCCCGCCAGCCCATTCTGGATGCCAAGCGAACCATTTTTGGCTACGAATTGTTTGACCGTGCCGTGAGCGACCAGAACTACAGTGCCGCCAGCGATGCCGCCTTGCTGTTCAACCTGCTCTCCAACGCCGACAGCGAGGTGCTCAGCGGCAGCAACACCATTTTCATCAACTGCACGCACCAGACGCTGGCCGGTGGCCACCTGGAACTGGTTGAGCCCGAGCGCGTGGTGCTGGAAGTGCCGCCTTTGCCGCAAGACAAAGCCAGCCCGGAAGACATTGAGACCTACCGCCAGACCCTGGCCACGGTACACAAACGTGGTTTCAAGCTGGCTTTTGATGATGCGGTGCTGGCCCCTGACTACGCCAGCTGGTTGGCCCTGGCCGCGTTTGTCAAACTGGACATGGTCAAACTCTCGCCCGAGCAGTTTGCCCAAGCGGTGACCCACGCCAACCGCAATACACCCGCACGGTTGGTGGCAGAAAAAGTGGAAACCGTGGCCCAGTTTGAATTGGCAGCCAAGCTGGGCTGCAGCTTGTTTCAGGGCTATTGGTTTGCCAAGCCCACGCTGATCCACGGCCAGGCGATTCGCCCGGCACAAGCGGCCATCATTGAATTGATCAACCTGGTGCGCAAACAGGCCAGCACGTCCGACATTGAAGAGGTGTTCAAGCGCGACCCCACCCTGTCCTACAACCTGCTGCGGTTCATCAACTCGGCCGGGTTTGGGTTGAGCTGCGAGATCACCTCTTTTCGCCATGCCGTGATGCTGCTCGGGCTGAAAAAACTGTTCCGCTGGGCCGCCCTGCTGATGACCACCTCGCAAGCCGGTGGGGGTTCACCCGCTGTGGGGCACGCGGCCATTGTGCGCGGGCGCTTGATGGAGCTGCTGGCGGCCGAACTGCTACCCCAGGAAGAATGCGACAACGCGTTTGTGGTGGGTATTTTTTCGCTGCTCGACACCATGGTGGGGCTGCCGCTGGCACAAGTGATTGACACCATTTCATTGCCGCAAAGCGTCACCGATGCGCTGCTGCATGGCACAGGTTTACTGGCTCCTTTTCTAAAACTCACCCTGGCGTGCGAAAACGTGGATGATGCCGCCTTTGCCGAAACCACCGAGGCCTTGCAGCTCACCGATCACCAGGTGAACTGGGCCCATCTGCAAGCGCTGGCCTGGGCCGAGACCGTTTTTAAATCAAGTTAACCCGTTAGTCGCGTGGATGGTGATTGGCGTGAAGCGTTTTCAGGCGTTCGCGCGCCACATGGGTGTAGATGGTGGTGGTGGAAATGTCCACATGCCCCAGCAGCATCTGCACGGCCCGCAAATCGGCCCCATGGTTGAGCAGATGGGTGGCAAAGGCGTGACGCAGCGTATGCGGTGACAGCGGCACGGTGATGCCCGCCAGCGCGGCGTATTTTTTCACCAGCATCCAGAACATCACCCGGCTCATGGCCGTGCCGGGTGTGGTGCCCCGTTGGGTGATGAACAAAGCATCACTTTGATGCCCGGCCAGCAGCTCGGCGCGGGGCTGCGCCAGGTAGCGTTGCAGCCATTGGCTGGCCACTTCACCAAACGGTATCAAACGCTCCTTGTTGCCCT
>JBGSRY010000052.1:0-11250 GCA_041737325.1 Rhodoferax sp.
CTGCTGGCGCTGCTGGTGGCGCACAACGCCCGTCGCGACCAACCTCGGCCGATCTGGTAAGGCGGCCGCTTCATGGCTATTTTGTCTGTCAATGCGGGTTCGTCCACGCTCAAATTTGCCCTGTATCCCTTGGCGGACGGGCAGGTTCAGCCACAAATTCTGAGTGGTTGCATCGAAGGCCTGGAACCCGGTGGTCGGCCAGAAATGGGTTGGGTCTTTCAGGGCGTGCGTCAGTGCAAGCAGCTGCACTTGGGGCAAGACCACCTGTTTGCGCATGCGCTGCAGAGCCTACGCCAGTTGCTGGCCGCGCTGCCGGGTACACCCAGCCTGCAGGCGGTGGCTCACCGCGTGGTGCATGGCGGTGCAAACTACCGCGCCAGTGTCGTGGTGACGGATGTGGTGCTGTCTGATTTAACGCGGCTCAACTCCCTCGCGCCGTTGCACCAGCCGCACAACCTGGCGGGGGTACGTTCGTTCACCGAGGCCTTTGCCAACGTGCCGCAGGTGGCGTGTTTTGACACCGCATTTCATGCCACGTTGCCGGAAGTGGATTACCGTTTTGCGCTGCCGCAAACGCTTTATGAACAGGGCTTGCGGCGCTATGGTTTTCATGGGCTGTCGTACCAATATGTGATGGGCGTGTTGATGGCGCAAAGTCAGCGCGCCAGCGGTCGGGTGTTGATGGCGCATCTGGGCAATGGTGCCAGCCTGTGCGCTGCCTTGCAGGGGCAGAGTCGGGCCACCACCATGGGGTTTTCGGCTCTGGACGGGTTGATGATGGGCACGCGCACGGGCGCACTGGATGCCGGTGTCATGCTGTATTTGTTGGAGCAAGGCTGGAACCACGACCAGTTGCAAACCCTGCTTTACAAGCAAAGCGGCTTGCTCGGGGTGTCGGGCATCTCGGCCGACATGCGTCGCCTGCGTGCCGACAACTCGCAAGCGGCCAAGCTGGCGGTGGACATGTTCACCTACCGCATTCAGCGTGAAAGTGGGGCCCTGGTGGCTTGCGTGCAGGGCTTGGATGTACTGGCCTTCAGCGGCGGCATTGGCGAGCATGATGTGGCGTTACGCACTGAGCTGGGACAGCGTCTGGCCTGGTTGGGGGTGGTCATTGACCCGCAGCGCAACGCACAGGCCACGGGCGACCAGGTCATGGCGATTCATGCCCGTGGCAGTGCCGTGGAAGTCTGGGTGGTTCCCACCGATGAGGGTGTGGTGGCGGCACGTGAAGCCGCTAGCTTGCTGGCTGTCTGAGGCCGCTTTGCGATACTGTGGTCATGCAACTTCAAGACATTCTGTATTCGCAAGGTTTTGGCACGCGCCGCGTCTGCGCGGGTTTGATCCAGCAGGGCTTGGTTCAGGTTTATGAACAAAATAGCCATGTAGCCCCTGTTAAATATACGCAAGCAGCTACTGAATTTATAGCTGAAGAGCTGCGCTTTCAGGTTCAGGGGGTGGATTGGCCTTATGCTGAAAAAGCCTATTTGATGCTGCACAAGCCTGCGGCCACCGAGTGCTCACAAAAACCGTCTACCTATCCCAGCATTTACACCTTGTTGCCCGCGCCGCTGCGCCAGCGCCCACAAAAGGGTGCGGTGCAGGGGGTGCAAGCGATTGGACGGCTGGATCAGGACACCACCGGCTTGCTGCTGCTGACCGATGACGGCAAGTTCATCCACCGCATGAGTTCGCCCCGCCACCACGTGCCCAAGGTGTATGAAGTCACCGTCAAACATCCGCTGGACGAGCGCCAGGTGCGCCAGTTGCTGGCTGGCGTGGTGCTGGATGACGATCCGCAGCCGGTGCGCGCAGCGGCTTGTGAGGCCGTGGGTGAGTACCATCTGCGCCTGACACTGACCGAGGGCAAGTACCACCAGGTCAAGCGCATGCTGGCGGCTGTGAGCAACCGGGTGGAGGCCTTGCACCGTTCTCAAATTGGGGCGCTGGTGCTGCCCGATGACCTGGCTCCAGGGCAATGGCGTTGGCTCTCGGGTGCAGATTTGGCGCGTATTCAAGGCGCATAGAGCGCATGGCAGGGGTTTCGCCCTTGATTTTTCCATGCGGTATGCTTGCCGCATGAGCTTGTTTTTGGACTCCTTTTGGCGCGCGGTGTTGTATTGTTTGCGTCCGCGTGTCATAGCCTTGTCGTTTTTGCCCTTGATTCTGATGGTGGCGGTGTCACTTGGGCTGGGCTATTACTACTGGGACAACGCGCTGGAGACGGTGCGTCTGTGGCTTGAAGCGTCGACGCTGGTGGTCAGCATTTCATCCTGGTTGCAGTCGATGGGTGTGGGCAACCTGAAGACGGTGCTGGCCCCGTTGATTGTCATTTTTGCGGTGACACCGTTGATTGTGGTGCTCTCGTTGTTGGCGGTGTCGCTGTTAATGGCCCCGGCGTTGACCCTGTTGGTGGCGGAAAAACGCTTTCCCCGGCTGGAACGTCTGCATGGCGGTTCCTTATGGGCCAGTCTGGGCTGGTCGTTGCTGTCAACCGTGCTGGCGCTGGTGGCACTGGTGGTGTCCGTACCGCTGTGGTTGATACCGCCCTTGATTCTGATTCTGCCGCCACTGATCTGGGGTTGGCTCACCTATCGCGTCATGGCGTTTGATGCGCTGGCAGAGCACGCCAGCGGTGAAGAGCGGCGTGAAATTTTCCGTCGTCACCGCATGTCACTGCTGGGCATTGGTGTGGTGTGTGGTTACCTCGGGGCCGCCCCCAGCCTGATCTGGGCCTCTGGTGCTTTGCTGGCCGCCGCTTTTGTGGTGCTGGTGCCACTGGCCATCTGGATTTACACCCTGGTGTTCGCCCTGTCCTCGCTCTGGTTTGCACACTTTTGCCTGGCAGCGTTGCAAACTTTGCGCACGCAGCGGTCGGCTATCCCGGCCGCAACGCCCACGGCTGTGCCACAGCCCCTGCTTGATGCCCCATTGAACCTGCACCTTGAACATGACGCAAACCATCCTTTACACCCCTTGCCCTGACGCGCGGCCACGTTTTGGTCTGATCATCATTGGCGACGAAATTTTGTCGGGTAAACGTGCCGACAAGCACCTGCCCCGGGTTATTGAATTACTCAAAGTGCGTGGTTTGTCGCTTGATTACGCCGAGTATGTGGGCGATGAACCGGCGCGCATCACCGCCGCCTTGCAGCGCGCTTTTGCCAGTGGCGACGTGGTGTTCTCCACCGGCGGCATTGGGGCTACACCAGACGACCATACGCGCCAGTGCGCGGCTCGTGCACTGGGTGTCGAGCTGCAACTGCACCCACAGGCCAAAGCGCTGATTGAGCAACGCATGCGCGACCTGGCGCTGGAGCAAGGTCGCGTCTATGACCCCGACCAGGCGGACAACCTGCACCGCCTGAACATGGGCGTGTTTCCGCAGGGTGCCCAGATCATCCCCAACCCCTACAACAAAATTCCCGGCTTTTATTGCGTGGGGGATCGTGTGGGCATTGAAAAATTCCCCGCCGGGCCGCCCCAAGGGGAATTAGCCCCCTCGGGGGGCAGCGAACCACACAATGTGGGGGAGCGTGGGGGCATTTATTTCGTCCCCGGCTTTCCGGTCATGGCCTGGCCCATGATCGAGTGGATACTGGACACCCATTACCGTGGGTTTTTTAGCGCCAATGCCTGGGTCGAACGGTCGGTAATTGTGTTTGGGGCCATGGAGGCCACGCTCACGCCGCTGATGGAGACCATTGAACAAGACCATCCAGGGGTCAAAGTGTTCAGCTTGCCCAGTGTGGATCATCCGCAGTATGGTCGTCACATCGAATTGGGTGTCAAGGGCGTGCCGGCGCAGGCAGACCCAGCTTATGCCGCGCTCCTGGCAGGCTTGAAACCTTTTGATGTTGCCCTGGGCCCCGAATTGGTGCAATCCTGAGCGGTTTATTTTGGTGCACTCAATTTGCATTAAATTGGTGCATTTGGTGGCCTGAAGCCGATGCTGAAACTGCAAAAAATGTGGGAGTCTGCCGCCACAGCCCGTTGCATGACCTTGAACTCAAGGCAAAATAGACGCTTTGACAGGCTGGTGCGAAGCTTTCCGGCCTGGCACAAAAACTGCATTCTTCTGAAACAATCCCTTTCAACAACGACCCTACTGGAGTGATGAATGACTAAGACCGTCGCAGACGTGATCAAGATGGTGAAAGACAACGAAGTCAAGTTTGTTGACTTCCGTTTCACGGACACCCGTGGCAAAGAACAGCACGTGACCGTGCCCATCTCTGCTTTTGACGAAGACAAGTTCACCTCCGGCCATGCGTTTGATGGCTCGTCGGTGGCCGGCTGGAAGGGCATTGAAGCCTCAGACATGCAACTCATGCCTGACCCCAACACCGCCAACATTGACCCGTTCTTTGAAGAAACCACCCTGTTTTTGCAGTGTGACGTGGTCGAACCGGGTGACGGCAAGGCCTATGACCGTGACCCACGCTCCATTGCCAACCGTGCTGAAGCCTACCTGAAAGCCTCTGGCCTGGGCGACACCGCCTACTTTGGCCCAGAGCCCGAATTCTTCATTTTTGACGGTGTGCGTTGGACCAACGAGCCGGGCAAAGTGGGTTTCGAGATCGACGAATACGAAGCGCCCTGGAACAGCGGTGCTAAGCTTGAAGGTGGCAACCGTGGCCACCGTCCCACAGTCAAGGGTGGCTATTTCCCTGTGCCGCCGGTCGATAGCACGCAAGACATGCGCGCCGAAATGTCGCTCATTCTTGAATCCTTGGGCATCCCGGTTGAGGTGTTCCACCATGAAGTGGCAGGTGCCGGTCAAAACGAAATTGGTACCAAATTCAGCACCCTGGTGCAACGTGCCGACTGGACGCAGGTGTTGAAGTATGTGGTGTGGAACGTGGCCAACGCCTATGGCAAAACCGCCACCTTCATGCCCAAGCCCTATGCCGGCGACAACGGCTCTGGCATGCACGTGCACCAATCCATCTGGAAAGACGGCAAGAACCTGTTTGCCGGTGACGGCTATGCCGGTTTGAGCGACTTTGCGCTGTATTACATCGGCGGCATCATCAAACACGCCCGTGCCCTGAATGCCATCACCAACCCTGGCACCAACAGCTACAAACGTCTGGTGCCTGGGTTTGAAGCCCCGGTGAAGCTGGCTTATTCGGCACGCAACCGCTCCGCTTCCATTCGTATCCCGCACGTGGCCAACCCCAAAGGCCGCCGGATTGAGGCCCGTTTTCCAGACCCGTCTTCCAACCCGTACCTGTGCTTCTCGGCCCTCATGATGGCCGGTCTGGACGGCATCGAAAACAAAATCCATCCGGGCGAAGCCGCCACCAAAGACTTGTACCATCTGCCACCCGAAGAAGACAAGTTGGTGCCAACGGTTTGCCACAGCCTGGATCAGGCCCTGGACTACCTTGACAAAGACCGTGGCTTCCTGACCAAGGGCGGTGTCTTCTCTGACTCCATGCTTGATGCCTACATTGAACTGAAGATGGGTGAAGTGCAACGTTTCCGCATGGCACCACACCCGGTTGAATACGACATGTACTACTCGTTGTAATCAAATTTACCGGTTTGTAGGTTCAAACCGGAAACCACAAAAAAGGGACGCCATGGGTCGTCCCTTTTTTTATGTGGGAAACTCGCCGCTGAAGGGCTTTGCCCCGGGCTGGTTTGCGCGTCGGGCACATGATCGATACAAGGTTGGCTATGAAACTAAAACAATGCCTTTGGGCCGGGGTCGGGGTTGGGGTGCTGGGTATGTCGGCACTGGCCCAGGAACCTATTTACCGCTGTGGTAACGAGTACACCAACACGGTGTCGCAGGCCAAAGCCAAAGGCTGCAAGTTGGTCGAAGGTGGCAACCTCACGGTGGTGCAAGGGGTACGGCCAAAAGCAACAGCGCCCAAGCCGGCCAACACGGCGGTGGCCAACGCAGGCGGCACACGGGTGGATGCCACAGAGCAAAAATCACGCGACTCCGATGCCCGCTTGATTTTGCAATCTGAATTGAGCAAAGCCCAGTCGCGCCAGGCCGAACTGCTCAAGGAATACAACAATGGCGAACCGGAAAAACGCGGTGACGAGTCGCGCAACCACCAAAAATACCTGGATCGCATCACCGAGCTCAAAGCCAGTCTGGCACGCAATGAAAGCGACATTGCGGGTATCCAGCGTGAGCTGGGTCGCGCAGCTGCCACGCCGGGGCGTTGAGTGTGGCCCGTAAACCCTTGGTGAGCGTGCCGGTTGGCCCCGTGGACAACGCGTTGGTGCAGCGTTTTCAGTCTTTTGACCTGTTGGCTACCCTGGTGGCCGTGGTTCAGAGCGATGGCAGGGTGCTGTTTGCCAATGCGGCGTTGGAAGATGCGCTGGGCATTTCACGGCGCAGCATTGTGGGCTCGCATTTGCCCGACCATTTCACCGCACCAGCCCATTTGATGACCGCCCTGCAAGGTGCGGGCAGCAACGAATTTGCCGCGATGCGCTATGACGCAGGCTTGTTACGTGCGGCACGCGAAACCCTGCCGGTGCATGTGATCGTGACGCTGACGGAGGCGCATGAAATCATTGTCGAGCTGCTACCGCTGGAGCAGCAGGCGCGGCAAGACCGTGAAGAGCGCCTGGCCGAGCAGGCGCAGGCCAACAAGGAACTGATCCGCAACCTGGCGCATGAAATCAAGAACCCGCTGGGCGGTATTCGGGGTGCGGCGCAGTTGCTGGAGCTTGAAATGGCTTCACCAGAACTCAATGAGTACACCCAGGTCATCATCCGCGAAGCGGACCGCTTGCAGTCGTTGGTGGATCGGCTGCTGGCCCCGCACCGCAAGCCGCATGTGGTCAGCGATGTCAACATCCACGAAGTGTGTGAGCGGGTGCGTTCACTGATATTGGCCGAGTTTCCCAAAGGCTTGCGTGTGGTGCGTGACTACGATACCTCGATTCCTGAGTTTCGTGGTGACCATGAGCAGCTGATCCAGGCGCTGATCAACATTGCCCACAATGCGGCGCAAGCCCTGGCCGAGCGCATCGCTCAAGGGGATGCGCAGCTGATTTTTCGCACCCGGGTGGCGCGCCAGACCACCTTTGGCAAACAGCGCTACCGGTTGGCACTGGAATTGCATGTGATTGACAACGGGCCTGGCGTGCCCGAGACGATCAAAGACCGCATTTTTTACCCGCTGGTGTCGGGCCGGGAAGGGGGTTCAGGGTTGGGGCTGACGCTGGCGCAAACCTTTGTACAGCAACACCACGGTTTGATCGAGTGTGACAGCGAGCCAGGTCGTACCGATTTCAAATTATTGATTCCACTGCCCTGACGGTTTTGGGGCGCAAGCACAGAGGCTACACAACGTGATGAAACCCATTTGGATCGTGGACGATGACCAGTCGATTCGCTTTGTGCTGGAGAAAGCGCTGCTGCGCGAACAGTTGCCCAGCCGCAGCTTCACCCAGGCACGGGAAGTGCTCAAGGCGCTTGAGGAAGACGGCCAGCCGCCCCAGGTGTTGGTGAGTGACATCCGCATGCCGGGCGGCTCGGGTCTGGACTTGCTTGACAAGGTCAAGGCCAAGTACCCTGGGCTGCCGGTGATCATCATGACCGCTTACTCCGACCTGGACAGCGCTGTGTCGGCCTTTCAGGGTGGGGCATTTGAATATTTGCCCAAGCCGTTTGACATCCCTAAAGCAGTCGAGTTGATTCGTCGTGCGGTTGAAGAGAGTCAGCGTGAAGAGGTGAGCGAGGCGCAGGCCAGCGATGCGCCCGAAATGTTGGGCCAGGCCCCGGCCATGCAGGACGTGTTTCGCGCCATTGGACGTTTGAGCCAGAGCAATGTCACGGTCATGATCACGGGTGAATCGGGTTCCGGCAAAGAGCTGGTGGCGCGTGCGCTGCACAAGCATTCACCCCGTGCCAATGGGCCCTTTGTAGCCATCAACACCGCAGCCATTCCCAAAGATTTGCTGGAATCCGAGCTGTTTGGCCATGAGCGCGGGGCTTTTACCGGCGCACAAACCATGCGCCGTGGGCGTTTTGAGCAGGCTGATGGTGGCACCCTGTTTCTGGACGAAATTGGCGACATGCCATTTGACCTCCAAACCCGGTTGTTGCGGGTCTTGTCAGACGGTCATTTCTACCGTGTGGGTGGCCATAACGCCGTCAAAACCAATGTGCGGGTGATTGCGGCCACGCACCAAAACCTGGAGCAGCGCGTCAAAGACGGCGTGTTCCGCGAGGACTTGTTCCACCGCCTGAATGTGATCCGCCTGCGGCTGCCCGCACTGCGTGAACGGCCGGAAGATATCCCGATGTTGACGCGGCATTTTCTCAACATCAGTGCGCGTCAGTTGGGCGTGGAGCCCAAGCGCATCTCTGATGCCGCGCTGGCGTGGCTGGGGCAGTTTGCTTTTCCGGGCAATGTGCGGCAACTTGAAAACATTTGCCACTGGCTCACCGTGATGGCCCCGGCGCAGGTGATTGAGTCGAAAGATTTGCCGCCTGAAGTCAACGTGGCTGGAACGCTGCTCACCACCCCGACCCCGTTGCCCAGCTCAACGCCCCTGCCCACGCCCCTGGCTGTGCCCGTTGAGCTGTCCGTGGCTGACACCCTGCCTGCATCAGCACCAGCGCCGACACAAGCATCTGCATTGGCTACGCCCGTGCTGCAGGCGTGGGAACAAGGGCTGGAGGATGAAGCGCTGGCCCTGCTGGCCACTGACCGCACCGATGTGTGGGATGTGCTCAGCGCGCGCTTTGAGTCCCGCCTGATTCTGGCGGCGCTGTCGGTGACCCGTGGCCGACGCATCGAGGCGGCGCAAAAGCTGGGCATTGGCCGCAACACCATCACGCGCAAGATTCAAGACTTTGGGCTTGAATAAAATAGGGCTGTAGCCCTAGCAAAACAAGGGCTAGCAGCTATATAAAAAGTAGCATTCTGATGCTTTGAGAGCCTGCATTCAAAACCTTGCAAGCGCCAAAATTTGGCATTCGGTGTGCGCGGTGGCGGGTATCAGGTGGCGGCTGCTTGCAGTTCTAAAAGCACCGGTGCATGGTCACTGGGGCGCTCGTTTTGGCGTGGGGTTTTGTCGATCCAGCAGGCGCGGGCGTTGGGCTTGAGGGCGTTGCTGATCAGGATGTGGTCAATGCGCATGCCGTGGTTGCGTTTGAAACCAAAGTCCCGGTAATCCCACCACGAGTAGCTTTTGGCGGCTTGTGGAAACAGCCGGTGCGCGTCCGTCAGCCCCAGGGCGATCAAGGCGCCCAGCTCGTAGCGTTCCTCATCGGTGCAATGAATCTGGTCGCGCATGCCCTCGGGGTCCCACACGTCGGCATCGTCAAAGGTGATGTTGAAGTCGCCCATCAGCACCAGTCTGGGGTGTGTCACCAATTCGGTGCGCAGCCAGGCGCGCAGCCCCTGCAGCCAGGCCAGTTTGTACTCAAACTTGTCGCTGCCAGGCTCTTGGCCATTGGGAAAATAAGCCCCCACGACGCGGACGTTGGTCTGCGCCACAGCGCCACTGGCTGTGGTTTCGGTTGTGGTGAACGTACCGCTGATCACGCGCGCCAAGTCGTCGGCAAAGCCGGGAATGTTACGCACCACGTCTTGCGCCGGAGCACGGCTGATCAAGGCCACGCCGTTGTAGGTTTTCTGGCCAAAGCAGACCGATTCATACCCGGCGGCCTGAAAGGCGGCGTGCGGAAACTTGTCGTCGGTCAGCTTGAGCTCTTGCAGCGCCAGCACGTCCACCGGGTTGGCCGCCAGCCAGTCCAGCACCTGGGGCAGGCGCACGGTGAGGGAATTGATGTTCCAGGTGGCAAGTTTCATATAAAAAATTGGCCTCTAGCCCTTGTTAATGAAGCGCTTGTAGCTATTAAATATGAAGCACCGCAAGAGTGCCTACGAGCAAACCAGCGCCGCCTGCGACAAACATGGCCAGTTCCAGCCACTTCTTTTTGGTCAGCAAGGCAATCGCCGCCAGGGCAATCGACACCTGCAGCACGGTGGTGGACTGGGCCCAGCGGTGGTGCTGGTGCATTTGCTCGTCGCTTTGGTGATCCCACGTCGTGGCTTCGGCTTCGAGCTTGTCGGCCACCAGCTTGATCTCGTTTTTCTCCTTTTCATAGCGATCCACTTTGGCCTGGTATTTGGCCTTTTCATCCGCCTTGGCCGTCAAGTCGCGCGCCAACTCAGCCAGCGACTGCTTGGTGCTTTTGGACTGAAAGTAATTCCATTGGTTGGAGGCCTCGGTTTTCTTGATCGCTGCATTGTTCTTGTAGAGCCCGGCATTGGCCTGGGTGGCCCCGCCCATGTAGCCAAATACCGCCCCCACGGTGGCGATGACGGCGGTGAACAGTGCGATCTGGTTGACCATGCCGCCGTGTTCGCCTGCAGCCGCGTGGCCGCCTTGTTGCGCATGCTCCAACTCGTGGTCGTGCGGGCCATGAACGTGGAAACCGTGTCCTGACATGTTTCAAACTCCTGATTTTTGGTAAGTGACAAAACTGAAATTGAAGCCCGTGTTGCTGCGGTGCGGCTCGCGCGCGGTTTCTTGCCATTCGGGGCCAAAGAGGGGCGCAAAGGCATCGCCGGCAAAGTCGGCATCCAGCTCGGTGACCACCGCTTCGGTGGCCAGCGGCATGGCTTGCGCATACACCTGGGCCCCACCGATGACCCAAGCCGTGGCCCCGGACGGACACTGCGCACAGGCTTGTTCGATCGAGTGCGCGACCAACGCGCCCTCGGCCTGCCAGCCGGTCTGGCGTGTGACGACGATGTTGAGCCGCCCAGGCAGCGGGCGGAATTTGGGCGGCAAACTGTCCCAGGTCTTGCGGCCCATGATCACCGGGCAACCCAGCGTCAGTTGTTTGAAGTGCGCCATGTCTTCGGGCAAATGCCAGGGCAGGGCGTTTTGGTGGCCAATCACACCGTTGCGGGCGCGGGCAAAAATCAATTTGAGTTGCATGGCAAACACATCAGCAGGGGTTGTACAGGGTCATAGGTTGGCGTTGACAGGGCGGCTGGCCAGCTTGCGCGCGGGCAGCAGCACCGCCGCAATGGCGGCCATCACACACAGCATGGCACAGTAGTCTTGCCAGGTGGGGCGCTCGCCCAGCAGCAGGGTGGCGCTGAGCGTGCCCACCAGGGGCACGGCCATGATGCTCATGGCGCTGGTGGCGGGCGGCAGGCCCCGCGCCATGCCAAACCAAATCAGCTGGGCGAAGCCATAGTTGATGACCACGCCATAAGCCAGGCTGATCCACATGGCGATGGAGAAGTT
>JBGSRY010000162.1:0-4033 GCA_041737325.1 Rhodoferax sp.
GGCGCGCAGGGCTCAACCGACTTGGCCCCGATTTGGCGCGCCAGGTTTTTGGTCGACACCTTGCGGTTGCCGTGCATCAGCACCACCAGCGGCTTGGCATCCTGGTCTTGCATGATGAGCGTCTTGACCACCGCAAACGGGTCCCAGCCCAGCTCTGCCGCACTGTGCAGCGCGCCGCCGTGCTCCAGGTAGTCATAAGGATGCTCGGTGAACGCCACCTTGCGCGCTTTGAGCAACTGGGTGGCGGGGGTTTCGGAAACGTGGTCTTTTTTCATAATTGGTTGGGGTCAGAGCACGTCGCTTTGCGAGTGGTCTGACCCACAAGGTCTCAGATTGGTTGGTGCCAGAGCACATCGCTTTGCGAGTGGTCTGACCCACAAGGCTTCAGGTGGCTCACTGCGCCGGGTCGCGAATCTCCCAGCGCAGCGCGTCGATGGCTTGGAGCAGCTCAGCACTCAAGGTGATGCCCCAGGCATCCAGACATTCATCGAGTTGCGCCACCGAGGTGACCCCAATGATGGTGCTGGCCACCTGCCACTTGGTGTAGCAAAAAGCCAGTGCCATTTGCAGCGGGGTCAGGCCATCGGCACGCGCCAGCGCGCTGTAGCGTTTGGCGGCAGCCAGCGCCTCGGGACGGCCCCAGCGCTGCTTGCGCGACGACTCAAATTTTTTCAGCCGCGCCTGGGCGGGTACATCGGCACCGGTTAACCCTTGGGCATCGTACTTGCCGGTGAGCAAGCCGAAAGCCAATGGCGAATAGGCCAGTAGCGACACATTCAGGCGGTGCATGGTTTCATCCAAACCGTTTTCAACCGTTCGGTTGAGCAGGCAGTAGGGGTTTTGCACCGTAGCCACACGCGGCAAGCCATATTGTTCGGCCAGGCGCACAAATTCATGCACACCGTAAGGCGTTTCGTTAGACAAGCCCACGGCCCGCACTTTGCCTGCTTTGACCAACTGGCCCAAGGCCTCCAGCTGCGCGTGCATGCTGGTCCCCGTCTCATCCAAAGGTCGGTAATAAATGCCACCAAAAGCAGGCACGCTGCGCACCGGCCAGTGGATTTGGTACAGGTCAATCACATCCGTTTTAAGACGCTGCAAGCTGCCGTCACACGCCGCCAAAATGTCTGCACCGGTCAAGTCCGGGCTGCCACCGCGAATCCACGGCATGCCGCGCGACGGCCCGGCCACCTTGGTGGCCAGCACCAGCTTTTGGCGTGCACCGGGGCGCTGGGCAAGCCAGTTGCCGATGATTTTTTCAGTGGCGTTGAAGGTTTCCTTGCGCGGCGGCACGGCGTACATCTCGGCCGTGTCAATGAAATTGATGCCGCGCTCCAGGGCGCGGTCCAGAATGGTAAAAGCGGTGGCCTCATCGACCTGCTCGCCAAACGTCATGGTGCCCAGGCAAATGGGGGTGACGTGCAGGTCGCTCTGACCAAGTTGAATGTGCTTCATGGGTGGTTTGATTCAAAAGACGTGGGGAATGCTTTCTAGTTTACGGGTTTGCCTGGCTGGCGGGTTGGCCCGGGTCATTCTGACCACACTCGATAAAATGGTTGCCCCGTTCAACTGTTAGGTCTTGCTTGCCATTGCTCCCCATCGCCGACACCGCATCCCTGCTTGACATCACCAACGTCACGCTGCGGCGTGGCCCACACACGGTGTTTGACCAGCTGACACTGCAGCTCAACGAACCGCGCATTGGCCTGATTGGCGACAACGGGGCTGGCAAAAGCAGCCTGTTCCGGATGATTTGTGGCCTGGACCTGCCACAAAGTGGCACGGTCACGGTGCATGGCCAAGACACCCGGCAAGTCAGCCGCAAACGTCCCGGCATGGTCGGCATGATGTTCCAAAACCCGGACGATCAGATCATCTTTCCCACCGTTGAAGAAGAACTGGCGTTGAGCCTGAGCCCCACGGGCTTGTCGCGCAAAGAGGCGCTACACCAAGCGCGCACGTTTTTGCAAACCAGAGCGTTGTCACACTGGTCGACACGCACCATTGCCAGCCTGAGCCAAGGGCAACGCCAGCACGTGTGTTGGCTGGCCTTGCTGGTCGCGTCGCCCGCCCTGATGCTGCTCGATGAACCCTTTGCCAGCCTGGACTTGCCCGGCCAGGCGCGGCTTCAGCGCGACATTGCACAAGCCAGTCAACAGGTGCTGGTGTCCACCCACCAGCTGGAACACGTGGCCACGTTTGAGCGCGTCATTTGGCTGGAACACGGGCGCGTGCGTGCTGACGGACCCGGGCCCGATATCTGCGCTGCCTACCGCGCCGATGTGCTGGCCCGCGCAGCCCTGCCGACAGCGCCCGAACGCTGAATCCACGCCACACCCCCCATGGGAAGCCTTTACAGCGAACACCACACCTGGCTGCACAGCGTGCCCGCAGGCCTCAAACTGGCCCTGTTTGCGGTACTGGGCACGCTGCAGTTCTGGCTGGCCGATGCCAGCCTGCTCAGCTACGGCGCAGCCACGTGTACCGTCTTGTTGGTGTCGCTGGGGTGTGCCATAGGGCCGGCGCGCAAGCTGCTGCTCTCGTTGCTGTTGGCCTTGGTGTTGCTGCTGGCTTTTCACAGCTACATGCAGCAACCGCTGCTGGGTTGGGTCAGCTGCATGCGTCTGTGGAGCGCCTCTTTGCTGGGCATCGCCCTGACCTTGACCACCCGCAGCAGTGCGCTGCTGGAGGTGCTGGCGTGTGTGTTGTCACCGCTGCAACGCATCGGCATTCGCACCGAACGCCTGGCCTTTCAACTGGCCATGATGCTGCGCTTTACCGAACACTTTTTTGTCGTCTGGAAACGCCTGGACGATGCCCACCGGGCCCGCACCGGCCAACCCGGCGGCCTGCGGCTGGTGGCCCCGTTGATAATCCAGATGCTGCTGGCCGCGCGCCGGGTGGCCGATACGCTTGAAGTGCGCCTGGGTGAATGATTCCGGCTCCAGACCGGGCTTCTTTTTTTCTTTTAAAAATCACAAACCATTCGTTATGAAAACATCTCATTCTTTTGTCCTGGTTGCCCTGTTTGCCGCACTGATGGCCGTGTTTGGCCTGGTACCCAAAATTGACCTGCCGCTGGGGGTTCCGATCACCCTGCAAACCCTGGGGGTCATGCTGGCCGGCAGCCTGCTGGGGGCCAAACGCGGCTTTCAGGCCATGGCGCTGTTTTTGTGTGCCGTGGAGCTGGGTTTGCCGCTGCTGTCTGGGGGGCGTGGCGGCCTGGGTGTGTTCATGGCCCCTTCTGCAGGCTACCTGATCGCTTGGCCAGTGGGTGCTGCTGTCACCGGCTGGGTCATGTCGCGCTTGTCGCATTCGAGCCCCAACCGGGCCGCTGTCAGCGCCTTCTTCGCCTCCAGTCTGGGTGGCTTGCTGGTGGTCCATGCCTTTGGCGTGGCCGGTCTGGTGAAACTGGCCAACCTGAGCTGGACCCAAGCCTTTTTTGGCACGCTGGTGTTTGTGCCGGGTGACCTGATCAAGTGCGCCCTGTGCGCCATGGTGGTACACACGGTGGCACGTGGCCTGCCCGATTGGTCATTTGCCCATCGCACCGTGAAATGACCCACACGCCAGCGGCAGACCTGGTGCATGCGCCGCTGGCCCACTGGGCACAGACGCGGCCCGATGCCGTGGCCGTCTGCAGTGGCTCGCAGGCACTGACGTTTGCCCAGTTGCACCAGGCCGTGACACAACGCGCACAGGCCCTCACACAAGCGCGCGCCCCGGCCACGGTGTGGGTCAATGCCGCGTTACCCGAGCCACAGCGGCTGGTGGACTTTTTAGGCATTGTTGCCAGTGGCCGCTGTGCCGCCGTGGGTGACCCGGCTTGGCCACCTGCGGTGCAGGCTGCCGTGCTGGCCTCCTTGCCCACAGCCGCGGCCGACCTGCCCGCCCCCACGCCCCTGGCCCCGTTTTACATTGGCTACACCTCCGGCAGCACTGACGGGACCCCATGGCTGGCCATTCCAAATTCAAGAACATCATGCATCGCAAGGGCGCGCAGGACAAAAAGCGCTCGAGCCTGTTTTCCAAG
>JBGSRY010000207.1:0-1667 GCA_041737325.1 Rhodoferax sp.
CAGGCCGAAACCCGAAAATGCCACCATTACTGGTCAAGACAACCAAGGTATCGGCCGCCACCACGGGGGTGGTCTTGATGGCAGAACCATCGGTACTCAAACGCTTCAAAATAGCGCCGTCGGTTCTGGCGAGCAAATGAAGTTGCCCCAGTTCATCGCCCACCACCACCGAACGCCCCAGCACCAAGGGTGCGGTGAGGTGACGATAGCGCAAGCGATCAGATGTCCACGCCACTTGGCCGTCTGCACGGCCCCAGGCGATCAAGCGTCCATCTTCCTCGACCCCATAAACCCTCAAACCGTCACCATCCAGACCGACTGCCCCTACCGCAGGTTTTTTCCAATTGACCAGACCTCGAGTCGTATCCACACACCCGACGGCGGATTGAAATGCACGAACACAAACAACGTTCACTTGCCGACTCACACCACTGACCAAATCAACCAACCGTTCAATATCATTGGTACCACGGGGCGTAGCCACAGGGGCATCCCATACCACCACGCCATTGACAGGGTTTACACCGGTCAGATGACCTGAATACCCCACCAGTAAGGTATTGCCTGTGGCTATCAGGATACCGGGCTGGCGTAACACCAACGCATCTCCTGGACGCTGTTGCTGCCACAATTTGTGACCGCTTTTGGCATCAAAAGCCATCAAACTCCGATCGGCCCCAAGCACAAAAACACGATCACCCGCAATCAACGGTGAAGTGAACACTTGGGTGGCCAGTGACACGCGCCAGAGCAAAACCCCATGTTCAAAAACCACCAGCTCATTGGCGCGGGTCACAACGCCAGAAAAACGGCCATCACTGCCCACACCTGCAGAAAGGGCTGCGCCCACGCTGGCTCGCCAACGTTCCACCCCTGAGCCTGCATCCATGGACACCAACGTCCCATCGGTGCTGGCAACAGTCACCGTTTGCCCTACTACTTTGATTTGCAGTGGAAAATCAACCACGCCAATTTTGCCGCCCCATACCTGCCGTACTGCCAAGGTGGCAGGGTCCGGCCCCAAATCAGCCGGCTTGGGACTGACTGGCCCACTTGAACAAGCTGCTAAAAGCAAAACCACCGCCAATGGCAGGGCAGCACGAATTGCATTCATGGAAAATTGCTTGATCATTGCGTTTATTTCTTCTCTGCGGTTGCGGTAGTTAACGCAAGCCCTTGCACATCAACCCCCAGTGCATTGAGTTTGACCTCAACCAATTGACGGTATTCGGTACGCGCATCCAACAACCGATAAGCTTTTTCATACTCAGCCGTGGCCTTGGTTTTATCCCCTTTTAAGGCATATATATCGCCTCTGCGGTCTGCAACCAACGCTTCAAAGCTGGCAGGAAACGAACCGTCAAGCTGCAGCAAAGCGGCATCCAAATTTTTATCTTCAATCAAAATGCCTGACAACCGGAGTTTGGCCAATGCCTGATAAGCTTTGTCGGAAGAGGTAGTCGCTACCCAGGCCAAGGCCGATTTGGCAGCCTCGGCTTGACCCAGCGTGATGTATTGTTTGGCAACCATCAAACCGGCCTGCTGGGCATAGGTGGTGGAAGCAAATCGGGTCTTCATGTCACCAAACACGCGGTCAATGCGGGCCGCATCTGTTGATTGAACCGACCGATCAAGCTCATCAAAAAGTGCTGCTGCTGCAACAGCTT
>JBGSRY010000334.1:0-1718 GCA_041737325.1 Rhodoferax sp.
TTGCGCCACGCCGGGTGGCCACTGCGGCCACAGCGCCGGGCTGTAGGCTTGGTCCAGCGCCATGAACAGGGTGTAATCGTCGAGCCAGTGGGCCTGGGTCTGCGCCCAGTCGCGCAACGCAGCGTGCTCTTGCGTGGTGGCCTGCTGTTCAAACCCGGCAAAAGCCAGGCGCAGTTGTTGCAGCCGCCAGGGGGCCAGCACGGCATAGTCAATGCGTGCGTCATCCCAGGTGGCCTGCAGGCTGCTGGCATCCAGCCAGCCACGCGCCACCAGCGGCTCAAACGCCACCAGCAGCGGGTTGCCGGCAAAGGCCGAACTGCCCATATAGGGCGAATACCCCGGCCCCACGGGCCCCAGCGGCAGGGTTTGCCACAGGGTCTGCCCCGCCGCATGCAACCAGTCAACAAAATAATACGCATGGGGGCCCAGGTCGCCCGCACCATGCGGGCCCGGCAACGAGGTGGGGTGCAGGATCACCCCGGCGGCGCGTGCAAACCGGCTCACGGGGCCACCAACTGACGGTACAGCGCGACGTATTGGGCCGCCGCGTGGTCCCAGCCCAAGGCTTGCTGCATGGCACGTTGGCGCACCCCGCGCCACTCGGTGGGGCGGGCATACAAGGCCAGGGCGCGGCGCACCGCGCACCCCAATGCGTGGGGCGTAAATTCATTGAACACAAAACCGTTGGCCGTGCCATCGGCCAGGTTTTCCAGCGCGCAGTCCACCACCGTGTCGGCCAGGCCGCCAACCCGGTGCACCAGCGGCAGGCTGCCGTATTTCAGGCCATACATTTGCGTCAGGCCGCAGGGCTCAAAACGCGACGGCACCAGGGTGACATCGGTGGCCGAAAAAATGCGGTGGGCATAAGCCTCGTCATAACCGATGCGCACCGACACAGCCTGCGGCTGGGCCGCAGCACGCGCCGTGAAAGCGGCCTCCAGCGCGGCATCGCCCGTGCCCAGCAGCACCAGTTGCCCACCACGCGCAATCAACTCGTCCAGCTCTGCCAGCACCAGGTGCAGGCCCTTTTGTTCGGTCAGTCGGCTGACCACGCCAAACAGCGGCGCATGCGCCTGCACACTCAATCCCAGGGCCTGTTGCAAGGCGGCTTTGCAACGCGCTTTGCCGACCGGTTTTTTGGCCTCAAACGGGCTGCTGATGAGCGCATCGTGCGCCGGGTTCCAGACCGACTCGTCCACCGCATTCAGGATGCCGCTGAGGTCGTGCGCGCGCACCCGCAGCAACCCATCCAGCCCGCAGCCCTGCTCGGGGGTCTGGATTTCGTGCGCGTAGGTCGGGCTGACGGTGGTGAGGTGGTCGCTGTAATACAGAGCGGCTTTCATGAACGACATCTGGCCATGAAACTCCAGCCCATTGACTGCAAAAGCCTGCGCGGGCAAGCCCAGGTCATAAAAATGAATCGGGGCAAACACGCCCTGGTAAGCCAGGTTGTGCACGGTGAACACGGTGGCTACGCGCCGCCCTTTGGCCGGGCCAAAGGCCAGGTAGGCACTGGTCAAACCCGCATGCCAATCGTGACTGTGCAGCACCGCGGGTTGCCAGTGCCGGTCAAGCCCACAAGCCAGTTTTGCTGCCACCCACCCGAGCAGGGCAAAACGCAAATGGTTGTCGGGGTGGGGGCGGCGCTGCGCGTCTTCATACGGCGTGCCCGGGCGCAGGTACAGCTGTGGCGCATCAATCACGTACGCGGGCAGGCC
>JBGSRY010000226.1:0-5307 GCA_041737325.1 Rhodoferax sp.
TGCCACTGCCTGCCATGGCCCCAGCTGCCGCCGTGGCAGTGCCCGGAGGCTCGTCTGGTGCTGCGGCAAAACCTGCGCGCGTCCTTCACCGCAGCAGCCTGAAACCAGCCCGATCGACCAGCGCGTCTGCGTTGCCACAGCAGCGCAAGTCGGCGGCGCGTGTGGCCGGCAAAGCCGTTCTGAAACTCGATCCGCTGGATATTTTTTCAGACCGCATGGACACCTTGGATGCCATGGTGTTTGCCCCGACGGAAGATGCCTTGCTGCACAGCCGCAAAATTACCGAACTTGAGCAAGATGTGAAAACCTTGCGTGCATTGGCCGCCAGCAACGATGCCAAGCTGTCCACCCTGCGCCTGCAATTGCAACAAGCCCAGGCAAGCCAAGTACCGGTCTGGGTGTTGCCAGGTATTGGCCTGTTGTTGCTGCTTTGCATGTTGGCCTTGGGCTGGTTGCTGTGGCAACAACGACGTTTGGCGCAGGCCCAAGATTTGTCCGAGTGGTGGCAAAGCCGTGACCTGGTCACACCGGTGGCATCTGCGGTGCTGGATGTGGGGCCTGTGCAAACGCCCCCTCCAGATGCCCAGGCAGTGCAAGCTGTAAAACCTGTGCCTGAACCAGTTGTGCCCGAATCCGTTCCCGTGGCCGCAGTGCCGGCGCTGCACAAAGTGTTTCCCAGCACGCCCAAACCGGCGCGCGCAGCGCCCATGCACCGGACGATCGACATCGACCTGGATGATGTGTTGTTACCCCAGCCGCTGCAGGGCACAGCTGACCTGAAAACTGCGCCTGCGTTGCAGGAGGGGCACAGCATTCGACACATCAGTGTCGAGCCGATCCTTGATATTCGCCAGCAAGCCGAATTTTTTGTTTCACTGGGTCAGTCAGACCGTGCAATGTCGATTTTGAAACAGCAGATCAGCACCAGCACGCAGCCCAATCCGCTGGTTTATCTGGATCTGATTTCGCTGTATCACACACTGGGCATGAAGACCGAGTACCACGAAAGTGCTGCCCTGTTCAACCAGTTGTTCAATGGCATCATTCCTTACTTTGTGGCCTTCAATGCCCAGACTGGTGGGCTTGAAGATTACCCGGAAACACTCAACCAGTTGGCTAGCCTTTGGCCACGCGCCGAAGCGCTGGCGTTTCTTGATGCCTGCATTTTTAATGACCCCTTGGTGCAGCAGCGTCAAAGGTTCGAGCTCACGGCTTTTCGTGATTTGCTGCTGCTCGATGCCATGGTGGATGACCTGACACGGCCAGCCTGACTCATCCCGGGTTGGCTTTGGCGGCACAGGCCGCGCAAACACAGGCCTTGGCGCGTTGTGACTCCGGAATTTGTTCCAGTAAGGCTGCGGTGAACGTGACCTGGGTACACCAGCAGGGCGGCTGCTTGATGCCGGTGGCGCGTTCTACTTCCATGGCGCATTGGTTGGGCTGGCCGCACAGGGGGCAATGCTGGGCCTGAATGGAAGCGCTGTGGGGCATGATTATTTATATGAAAAAATAGCCTCTAACCCTTGTATATCAAGGGCTAGAAGCTATTGATTAAGTAGCAAATTTCAGACCGATGCCAGTCGGGCTGCTGAGGCCGCAGCCTTCACCTTTTGCCGCCAGCCGTGCAGCAGCGGCTCGGTGTAACCGCTGGGCTGGGCCAGCCCTTTGAACACCAGGTCACACGCGGCCATGAACGCCATGGAGGTGTCAAAGTGCCCGGCCATGGGTTGGTAGGCGGCATCACCTGCATTTTGGCCATCCACCACCGCAGCCATGCGCTCAAACGTGGCGCGCACCTGCGGCTCGGTGACCACGCCGTGGTGCAACCAGTTGGCCACATGCTGGCTGCTGATGCGCAGCGTGGCACGGTCTTCCATCAGGCCAATGTTGTGGATGTCGGGCACTTTGGAGCACCCCACGCCCTGGTCAACCCAGCGCACCACGTAGCCCAGAATACCCTGGATGTTGTTGTCCAGCTCTTGCTGTTTTTCGGCATCCGACCAATTGGCCTGGGCTGCCACCGGCACTTGCAACAGGCCAGCCAGCAGCTCGTTGCGCAGCTTGTCGGCATTTTGTTTTTCAAGTTCTTTTTGCACGTCCTTCACCAGCACCTGGTGGTAGTGCAGGCTGTGCAGTGTGGCCCCGGTTGGGCTGGGCACCCAGGCCGTGTTGGCACCGGCTTTGGGGTGACCAATTTTTTGCTCCAGCATGGCGCGCATCAGGTCGGGCATGGCCCACATGCCTTTGCCGATTTGGGCCTTGCCGCGCAGGCCGCATTGCAAACCAACCAACACGTTGCTGCGCTCGTAGGCGGCAATCCAGGCGCTGGTTTTCATGTCGCCTTTGCGGATCATGGGGCCGCCTTGCATGGCGCTGTGCATCTCGTCGCCGGTGCGGTCCAGGAAGCCGGTGTTGATGAAGGCCACGCGGCTGGCCGCAGCGGCAATGCAGGCTTTCAGGTTGACGCTGGTGCGGCGCTCTTCGTCCATGATGCCGAGCTTGACGGTGCTCTCTGCAAGGCCCAGCATTTTCTCGACACGGCCAAACAGTTCGCTGGCAAATGCCACTTCTGCGGGTCCGTGCATTTTGGGTTTGACAATGTAGACCGAGCCTTTGCGTGAGTTGCGGATGGCATCTTTTTTGCTCTTGGACAGGTCGTGCATGGCAATGGTGGTGGTGACCACGGCATCCAGAATGCCCTCGGGGATTTCACGCACCACACCGGCCTTGTCGGTGTAGAGGATGGCGGGGTTGGTCATCAGGTGGCCCACATTGCGCACAAACATCAGCGCACGGCCATGCAGACGCACCGGTTTTTTACCGTCTGGTGCGTGGTAGAGGCGGTCAGCGTTCAGGCCACGGGTGAAGGTGTGGCTGCCTTTGGCCACGGTTTCGGTCAATGTGCCTTTGAGGATACCGAGCCAGTTGCTGTACGCCAGCACCTTGTCGTCGGCATCCACGGCGGCCACCGAGTCTTCCAGATCGAGGATGGTTGACAGGGCGGCTTCCAGCACCAGGTCGGACACACCGGCCGGGTCTTTGGCCCCGATGGCGGTGCTGCGGTTGATGATCAGGTCCAGGTGTAGGCCGTTGTGCGCGAACAGCACGCTGGACGGGGCCTTGGCCTCGCCCTGGAAGCCCACGAATTGCTTGGCATCGGCCAGGCTGGTGCTGCTGCCGTCGGCGAGTTTGACGGCCAACTTGCCGCCCTTGACGCGGTATTCGACCGAATCCACGTGCGAGCCTTTGCGCAGCGGCACGCAGCGGTCAAGCACGTAGCGTGCGTACTGGATCACCTTGGCCCCGCGCTTGGGGTTGTAGCCGCCTTTTTTTCCGACTTTCTCACAGCCTTTGGCCTCGTCAATCACGTCGGTACCGTACAGCGCGTCATACAGGCTGCCCCAGCGGGCGTTGGCCGCGTTCAAGGCGTAGCGGGCGTTCAAGATGGGCACGACCAGTTGCGGGCCGGCCTGGGTGGCCAGCTCGGCATCGACGTTTTTGGTGGTGATGCGGGCTTTGGCGGGGGGGGGCACCAGGTAGCCGATGTTTTCAAGGAAGGCGCGGTAGGCTGGCATGTTCTGAATCGGGCCGGGGTTGGCTTTGTGCCAGGCATCCAGCTCGGTTTGCAGGCGGTCACGCTCGGCCAGCAGGGCGATGTTTTTGGGGGCCAGGTCAGCCACCAGGCTGCCAAAGCCTTGCCAGAATGTGTCAGCGCTGATGCCCGTTCCTGGCAGCACTTGGGTTTCAATGAATTGGCTCAGGTTGGCCGCCACTTGCAAGCCATTTTTGGAGATGCGTTCAGTCATGGTGAGGGAGGGTAGAGTTAAAAAAAATCAGGCCGAAAAGAAATCAAGCACGGCGCGCAAATCAGTGCCCGTGCGGGTGGGCAGCGTGCCGAGCTCTTCAAACGGGAGGTGGTAGCGGTTCACCCACAGCGTCTGGTAACCGTACCAAGTGGCTCCCAGCGCGTCCCAGGCGTTGGAGCTGACAAAAACAATGTCAGCCGCCTGGTACCCGGTGGCCTGCTCGCCCAGCGCATAGGCATCCGGGTGGGTTTTGAATTTGCGGATCGGGTCAACGCTGATGACGTGGTTCAGCAGGCCGTCAAAGCCGGCCGAGTGCACCGCCGCCTGCAACATGCGGGCATCGCCATTGCTCAAAATGCCGATGGGGATGCCCTGGCTTTTAAGCTGTTGCAGCACCGCCATGTTTTCCGGGAACGCGTCCAAGTGGTTGTACTGCGCCAACAGCAATTCGATTTGAGGCTCAAAATTTATAAGAAATTGGCTTGTAGCCCGCGTATCATAAGCGTAAGCAGTTATCTTTTTGATAGCGTAAATCAGCGCGGCTCGGGTCAACTCGGCAAACGGTTGGTAGTGCGCACCGTGGTTGCTGGTGGTGACCAGCCGGGTGTATTCAATTTGCTTGTCGCGCCACAGCACACTGAGCGCCTGACCCTGGCCGGGGAACAATTGCTCTGCCAACTCGGCTACGCTGTACACGTCAAACAGCGTGCCATAGGCATCAAACAACACCGCACAGGGGCGTGCCCTGGGCGTTGACGTGGTCAGACTGGAGCTTGGCATGGCCCGATTTTAGGCAGTGATGCTGACACCAGGCTTGGCATCTCCGGGCAACTGTTTTGACCCGAATACGGGTAATTTGCGGGCCAGATCATGGCTGCACCGGGCGGGTTTTGTGGAACGTCAGGGGCACGCCCAGTGCTGCGTCCTGCAGGGCTTGGCGCGCCTGTCGGGCCACGGCGGGCTTCATCTTGCCCACCACGTGCATCTCACACGGTTTGCAGTCAAAACGCAGGGTGAGTTTTTCTTTGCCATTGACCAGTTGCAGTGGTTCGGCTTTGACCTGGCCCTGCACGCCTGTGATGCCTTTGGCCTGCTTGGGGCACAGGCTGAGAGAAAAGCGCACGCAATGCTTGGTGATCATCAGGCTGACTTCGCCCGGCTCTTCAATGGCTTCATAAGCAGCATCAATCACCTTCACGCCATGACGCGCGTAAAACGTGCGTGCGGCGCAGTTGAACACGTTGGCCAGGTAGCTCAAGGTGTCATCAGGGTAGGGCGCGGGCGGCTCCACCGCCTGGCCCGGCAGCCAGCGCACAAAACCTGCGGCACGCGCAGCCTCCAGCGCCTCCACCGCTTCGCGGCGCAGCGCATTGAGCAGGGAGCTGGGTATCACTACAGCATCAAATCGGCCTCTGGCCCATGCAATGTCTACGTCAATAGCTACAAAAATAGTAGTACCCAAGCGGCTCGACTGGAGCAGCGTGAAGTGCTTCAGCAGCAC
>JBGSRY010000252.1:0-2181 GCA_041737325.1 Rhodoferax sp.
AGCATTGGCTTGCTGGGCCTGGCCATCGACATGGGCGTGACCAAATTGAACAACCATTTGCTGCGGTGGCACCGTGGCCTGGAGCACTGACATGCGCAACGAACCCATCCTGATCCAAGGGGTCAACAAAATCTTCAAAACCCCAGGCAGCGACGTGGTGGCTTTGAAAGACATCAACCTTGAAATCCCGCAAGGCCAATTTGTCTGTTTGCTCGGTCCCTCAGGCTGCGGCAAATCCACCTTGCTCAACGCTGCAGCGGGCTTTGCCCTGCCCACCAGCGGCAGCATCACCGCCGGTGGCAAGCTGGTCACCGGCCCTGGGCCTGACCGTGGCATGGTGTTTCAAGAGTACGCGCTGTTTCCGTGGATGACGGTTGAGCAAAACATCAAGTTTGGCCTGGACATCAAGGGCACCGGCGCGGCAGAAGCTGAAAACATCGTTAGCGCGCTGCTGCAAAAACTTGGCTTGACCGAATTTCGCAGCCGTTTCCCCAAAGACCTCTCAGGCGGTATGCGCCAGCGCGTGGCCATTGCGCGGGTGTTGGCGCTGGACTCGCCCATTTTGCTGATGGACGAGCCCTTTGGCGCACTCGACGCCCTGACCCGGCGCAACCTGCAAGACGAGTTGCTGCGGATTTGGGCCGAGCTCGGCAAAACCGTGATGTTTGTCACCCACAGCATCGAAGAAGCCATTTACCTGGCCGACCGCATCATCGTCATGACCTACCGCCCAGGCACGGTCAAGCGCGATGTGCTGGTGAACCTGCCGCGTTTGCGCGACCCGGCCAGCGCCGACTTCAACACCCTCAAGCGCGAGCTCGGCCAACTGGTGATGGAGGAGCAGCAGCGCCACCACAATTCTGAAATCTTGGCCGCAGCGGTGGACTGAGCATGGCACACAGCCTTTTGATGCCACCGCGCATTCCGGCGGTGCCTGATGCTGCGCTGGGGCCCGCAGAGGTGCTGCAAAGCATCTTGCAGCGACGCCAAGGCAAGCTGCTTAACCTGGACCGCATGTTGCTCAACAGCCCGGCCTATGCGGTCGGCTGGAATGGCTTTTTGGGGGCTGTGCGCACGGGCTTGTCGCTCGATGCCGGCCTGCGTGAGCTGGCCATTTGCTCAGTGGCTGTGCTGACCCAGGCGCGCTACGAATACGACCAGCACGCCCCTGAATTTTTGCAAGCCGGTGGGCTGCAGGCGCAGTTGAACGCCTTGCAGGAGTTTGATGCCGCGTTGACCAACAGCGTGCTGTTTGATGCCACTGAGCGTGCCGTCATGACCTTGGCGCGGGCCATGACGCTGCAGGTACAAGTGCCTGATGACTGTTTCAAAGCCATGCAATTGCAGCTGCCCAACGTGCAACAGCAAGTCGAGCTGGTGGGTGTGATTGCCGCATACAACATGGTGGCGCGGTTCCTGGAGGCTTTGCAGGTTCAGCCAGAATAGCGCTTGTGAAATTTTCAAACGCCTCTGTGTTGCTGTCCCAGCGGGTCAAAACGGCTGCTGCGCTGCTGCTGGCCTTGGCTGTTGTGCTGGGTGCCTACTTGCTGGGCTTGAATCTGGCCCGCCAAGCCACGCACGAGGCCAGTGCGCGTCAGTTGCAGCTCATCAGCCTGGATGTTGAATCGATCCTTGAACGCTATGAAACACTGCCTTATGCGCTCTCTTTTTTGACTGAGATGGCGCAAGCGCTGGCGCAGCCGCAAAACCCGTTGGCCATTGCACATGTCAACGCTGTGCTCAAAAGCGTGCAGCAGCAAGCCAAGGTGGCCTCGATTTACCTGATGGATGCCAGTGGCAAAACCATTGCCACCAGCAACTGGGATGGGCCGCAAAGCTATATTGGCAAAAATTTTGGCTTTCGCCCGTATTTCAAAGATGCTTTTGCGGGCAGCGAGGGGCGGTTTTATGGCATTGGCAGCACCACCGCCGAGCCGGGCTATTTCATTGCGCAGCCGGTCTATGCCAAGCGCCCACTCGAACCTGCAGGCAACGCACTGGGTGTGATTGCGGTCAAGATCAGCTTGAATGGTTTTGTGCGCGCCTGGGAGCGGCTGGAAGACCCGGTGGCCTTGGTCGATAACTGGGGCGTGATTTTTTTAAGCAACCGGCCGGCTTGGCAGTACCACAGCGTGACACCGCTCACCCCCGTGGCGCAGCAAGCCATTGCCAGCACGCAGC
>JBGSRY010000255.1:0-5117 GCA_041737325.1 Rhodoferax sp.
TTCTGCTCAGTGGGGCCTTGCTGAAAGGCTTGCTGTTGATCGCTTACGGTGTGCTGGTGATCGGGCTGGTCGACAACCTGCTGCGCCCGATGCTGGTGGGCAAAGCCACCCGCTTGCCCGACTATCTGGTGATGCTCTCCACACTGGGTGGCATGGCGGTCTTTGGCATCAACGGTTTTGTGCTCGGGCCGGTCATTGCTGCCATGTTCATTGCTGTCTGGCACATTCGTGCCTCACTGGCCAAGCATGATGTGACACGCTGAGTGCGCCAGCGCACCGACGGGCAGCGGCGCGCCTTCTACAGTTCAACCATCAACTGGGACTGCCCCGGTTTATCGCCCAAAGGTGGTGGGGCTTTCACCATCAAAACGCTCTGGAGTCACTTATGAATATGAAACTTGCCCTGGCCGCCGTCATGACCGCCGCCGCCCTGCTCACTGCCACCGGTTGCGCGGTCAGCCGTGGCCAGCAAACCGTGGGGGCCTATGTGGATGATGCCGGCATCACCACCCTGGTGAAATCACGCATGGCCGAGAGCAAGGCCGTCAGCGCTGCCTCGATCAGCGTTGAGACGCTCAACGGTGTGGTGATGCTGTCCGGCTTTGCCAAAAACACGCAGGAAAAGACCGAGGCTGAGCGCATTGCGCAAGGTGTCAACAACGTCAAGTCGGTTCGCAACGAAATCGCCATCCGTCCTTGATCAGCCCTGCATAGGGCCTTGCAACATTCAGAAAAGGGGGTTCAAACCAACCAGTGGCCTTTGACCTGTGCCTGAGCTTGGCCTAACAGCTTGTCGCCCCGGCGTTCGCCTATCGGATGCCGGGGCGTCTTCACGTCTGCGCCCGGCGTGCAGGCGCGGGCTTCGTGCAGACGGATAGGGTTGAGGAACAGCCGCCTACTTGCGCCCCAACACCAGCATGGCCGCGCCCAGTGCCACGGCAGCGGCGCTCAGAATCAGCGGCACATTGACGGTTTTGGTCTCTTGCACCTTGAGTTCCATGGTGCCGAGTTTCAGCGCCGTGGTTTCACTGGGGTAACTGAAGCCGCCATACACGAGGCCCAGGGCCCCGGCTGCTATCAGAAGGATGCCTATCAGTTTGATGGGGTTCATGGTCTGCTTTCTTTCAAATAGACCAGTTTCGGGGTGCAGTTGACAGGTGTCTGTGCGCTTGCACACACATGCGCCATGGGTTCGCTGTCGCACCGACAAAGCGTGTCCAAGGGGCCAAAGTCAAGGCTGATTTACTACTTTCTGGAGATTTTTTATGAATAACACCTTCGGCCAGCGCATCTTCACCACCACCCTGGCGGGAGTGATGGTGATGTCCATGGCAGCGTGCAACCAACCGGCCGACACCACCGGCGCGGCGGCACCGGCCATCTCGGTCGGCACCGAAATTGACGACAGCGTGGTCACCACCCGGGTCAAGGCTGCGCTGCTGAACCACATCGACATCAAAGGCTCCGACATTGCCGTCGAAACCCGCAAGGGTGAGGTCATGCTCAGCGGTTTTGTCGCTAATCAGGATCAGGTTGACCAGGCCCTGAAAGTGACCAAAGCCATTGAAGGCGTGAAGAGCGTTGACAACAAGCTCAGTTTGAAAGAAGGCGCAGCCACCACGGTGGGCACCAAGATTGACGACAGCGTGATCACCGCTCAGGTCAAAAGCGCGCTATTGGCAGATGCCAGCATCAAAAGCGTGGACATCAGCGTGGCCACCCGAAAGGGCGAAGTGCAGCTCAGTGGTTTTGTCAACAACCAAGGCCAGATTGATCGGGCGGTGGAAGTTGCGCGCGCCATTGAAGGCGTGACCCAGGTCAGCAACGATATGAGCCTGAAGAAATAGAGGTCACCACACCGGGGCATCGCTGGCTGCTAAGGCGTTTGTTTCACATCACTCATCAACCGGTCCAGCTCTTTCTTCACCACGCCGTAACACTCGCACACGCTGCACTCCAGCCCGGCGCGGCTCAGCACGCCGATGTGGCCGCGCCGGTAACGGATGTAACCGGCCTGCTGCAAGCGCCCGGCGGCCTCGGTGACGCTTTCGCGGCGCACCCCCAACATGCTGGCCACCAGCTCTTGCGTCATGACCAGTTCACGATCCGGCAGGCGGTCCAGCGTGAGCAGCAGCCAGCGGCACAGTTGCTGCTCGACCGAATGGTGGCGGTTGCACACCGCCGTTTGCGCCATTTGCGTCATCAGCGCCTGGGTGTAGCGCAGCAGCAGGCGCTGCAAGACACCGCCACGGCTGAACTCATCTTTGAGGGTTTGGCGGTCCAGCCGCCAGGCCTGGCCGGCGGTTTGCACCACGCCTGAGCTGCTGGTGGTGTCGCCACCCATGAACAGCGATACCCCCACCACGCCTTCGTTGCCCACCCCGGCGGTCTCGGCGGAAGCGCCGGATTCGGTGACGTAGTGCAGCGACACGATGGAGGTGGTGGGAAAGTAGGCGTGGCGCATCTGGCTGCCGGGCTCAAACAGCATTTGCCCCAGCGGCATCTGCACCAGTTCCAGGTGCGGGGTCAGGTGGGTCAGATCGGCGGCTGGCAGAGCGGCCAAAAGCAGGTTTTGGTGGAGGTTTGATGCTGGCAACAATGTCATGATGGTTCCCTTAACAGGTGTTGCTCAGGCCTTGGAAGTCAGTTCGACCCCAATACCGCGGTAGCCGATAAAGCGGCTACGCCGGTCAAACATGGGCTCGCCGCTGACCTGAAACGTCTGCTGCTTGCCATCGGCATCCACCCGGCGAAACACATAGTCCAGAAACGGCTGGCGCTGGGCAATGGTGTGGCGCAGCTTGATGCGTTCGGCCTCGTTCCAGCCCCCCAGCGGGACAGGGTCAGGGCTGCCCGCCAGCGTGGGCACCTGGATGCCCAGCATCTCCAGCACTGGGCCCGAGACTTTGGTGAACTGGCCGTTTTCGTCCTGCTCCCAATACCAGTCCGATGCCAGCTCGGTCAGGCTGCTGTAGCGTGCCTCACTCTCGCGCAGCTCGGCGGTGCGCTCGGCCACGGTGGCTTCCAGTTGCTGGTTGTAACTGGCCAGCTTTTTGTAGAGCAGGCGCACCTCCAGCATGTTGTGAATGCGGGTTTTCACCTCCACCAAGTCAAACGGCTTGCTGATGAAATCCTTGGCACCCGACTGCAGGGCGCGCAGCTTGTGGCCTGGCTGGGCGGTGAGCACAATGACCGGCAGGTAGCTGTCAGCCGCGTTGGTTTTCAGGCCCTCCATCACCGCAAAGCCGTCCATGCCCGGCATTTGCAGGTCCAGCAAAATCAGGTCGTAGGCGTTTTTGCGGTGCAGCGCGCACACCTCTTCCGGGTTCATGGTGGCGCTGACCTGGGTGTAACCGGCCTCACCCAGCAGTTGCTGCAGCAACTGCACATTGGCCGACTGGTCATCCACAATCAGGATGCTGGCGGCAAGAATATCCACAGACAGGTTCATATCGGCTTCTCCGTTGCTACACTAACAATAGCTGCTAGCCCTTTATGGACAAGGGCTAGAGCCTTATTTCTTATAAATTTTTGGTCTGCTGCCGACTCTGCGCCAGGGTCAGAGCCGCGTCCAGCGCGTCCATGAAATCGGCCACCCGGATCGGCTTGGGCAGGTAGCTCACAAAGCCCGCTGCCAGCCCACGCGCAATGTCACGCGGCATGGCGTTGGCACTGAGCGCCAGCACCGGAATGTGCTGGGTGCTTGCGTCTTCCTGCAAAATTTTGAGCGCCTGCAGACCGCTGATGCCAGGCAGGTTGATGTCGAGCAAAATCACATCGGGCTGGTGCTGGCGCGCCAGCGCCACACCACGGGTGGCATCGGCAGCACCCAACAGCCGCAGGTCGGGCCGTCGCGCTATCAGCTGCTGCACCAGTTCCATGTTGGCACGGTTGTCTTCCACATACAGCAGGGTGCGTACCATGTGGGCGGGGGTGTCTGGGGTGATGGACGGCAAGGGCAGAACGTTAGCCACATCCTCAAATTGCGGTGCGCCAATCAGCGCCAGCTCCATCCAGAAGACGCTGCCCACGCCCACGGTGCTAGTCACCCCCATCTCGCCGCCCATCTGCTCCACCAGGCGTTTGCTCACCACCAGGCCGATGCCGGTGCCTTCCTCGTCACTGTTTTCCCGGCCCAGGCGGTTGAACGGCTGAAACAGATGCGCCACCTTGTCGAGGCTCAGCCCCTCGCCCGTGTCCTGCACGCTGATGCGCAGCCGCCCCGCTGCACGCTCGGCACAGGTCACGGTCACGCTGCCGCCCTGGCGGTTGTACTTGATGGCGTTGGACAGCAGGTTGATCACCACCTGTTTCAGCCGGGTGCTGTCGGCACTCACAAAACAAGGCATCGCCAGTGGCCCAAATTGCAGCGTGACTGCCTTTTTTTGTGCCAGGGGGGTCATCAAGGTCTGGCAGTCTTGCAGCACTGCGGGCAGCGACACTGGTTCGCGCGAGAGCGACAAGCGTCCGGACTCGATCAGCGCCAGGTCCAGCACCTCGTTGATCAGTTCCAGCAGGTACCAGCCGGCGCGCAGAATTTGGTCGATGCTGGCCTTTTGCGATGGCGTGGGCGCAGGCGTGCCCGACTCCATCAGTTGCGCAAAACCCAAAATGGCGTTGAGCGGCGAGCGCAGCTCGTGGCTCATGCCTGACAAAAACTCGGACTTGGCCTGGTTGGCCTTGTCGGCGGTGGCTCGGGCGGCCTCCAGCTCGGCGTTTTTGTCGCGCAAAGCCTGGTCCAGCCGCTCGCGCTCCACCTCGGCGGCGCGCCGGGCGGTGTTGTCAGTGCCAATCAGCAGGTAGCCAATGATGGCCAGCGCTTCATCCCGCAAGGCCGTCACGGACACCACGGCAGGCAGGCGGCTGCCGTTTTTGCACAGGTAAGTCAGCTCGTAAATGTCTTCAATGCCGCGTGAGGCCTTGAACACCAACGCCTCAAAACCTGGACTAATGGTGGTGTCGAGCTCATGGCTCAAAGCGGCGGCACGGGTCACCAGCTCTTGTGGATCTGAGATGTCGGCCGGGGTGATCTGGTTCATCACCTCGGCGGCGGTGTAGCCCAGCATGCGCTCGGCCCCGACGTTGAAAATCTGAATCACGCCCTTGGCAGCGGTGGC
>JBGSRY010000260.1:0-3163 GCA_041737325.1 Rhodoferax sp.
CCCACACCAGCAGCGCCATGCGCCCCGAGCTCAACCAGCGTGACAGGCGGGTGTTCATGCGCTGGGCGCGTTCAGGTGCGCCCGCAGCCAAGCGGTGCAGGGCTCAAACGGCATCGGTCGGGCAAAGTAATAGCCCTGTACCAGGGTGCAGCCGCTGCGGCGCACAAATTCAAGCTGCTCCTGGGTTTCTACCCCTTCTGCCACCACTGACATGTGCAGGTTGCTGCCCAGCAAGGTGGCGATGCGCAGCACGGTTTGGGCCTTCAGTTCGTGCTTGGCGCGTTGCACAAAGCTGGCATCAATTTTGAGTTCGTTGAACGGCAGGTCAATCAGCTGCACCAGGCTGGAGTAGCCGGTGCCAAAGTCGTCAATCGACAGGCCGAACCCCATCAAGGACAAGCGGGTGATGCTTTCCATGGCCACGGATCGCTCCACCATCAGGCGGCTTTCGGTGACCTCGATCACAAACTGCGCCGGACTCAGGTCCGCCGCAGCGACGATGTGCTGCAGCCGCTCCGGCATGGTCAGGTTTAACGCCGTGTCCATGGACAGGTTGATGGCGGTTTTGAGCACCAGGCCCTGGCTGCGCCACACGGCCATGCTGGCTGCTGCCTGACGTGCCATGTCAAAAAACAATTCATCCACCAGCCCAGCGGCTTCCAGCGCTGGCACAAACGCGCCCGGGCTGATGTAGCTGCCGTCGGCTTGCGGCCAGCGTGCCAGCGCCTCAACACCAAAAGCCTGGCCGCTGTCGACATCTACCTTGGGTTGATACCAGGCCACGAACTCGCCCGCCACCAGCGCTGCCGCCAGACGGTCGGGGGCCAACGCCGGGTTGGGTGTGTGGCCATGGTGCGCGTTGGCCGGGCTGTCGAGTTTGGCCAGCAAGTGTTCCAACTGCGCTGGTTTGCAGGGTTTGGACAGGCAACCCAGCACCGTGAGTCCATGCGCACTGGCCAGGCCCACGGCGCTGTTGAGCAGGTCGTCCTGCATGCCCGAGAGCACGATCAGTGCCCCGGCAAAGCCGCGTTGCGCTACGTGCCGCATCAGCACCAGGCCGTCCATGTCAGGCATCGACAGGTCGCTGATGATGAGGCGGATTTGGTGCGGGTGCAGATCAAGCTGGGTCAGCGCGGCATGGCCACTGTCTGCCAGCAGCAGGTGCTCGAACCCCAGGTTGTTCAGTTGCATGGCCAACAAGTCGCGCTGCAGCGCATCGTCATCCACAATCAAAATGGCATGGGGCGGGGACGGCATGGTGGCTGGGGCGGGCGTGACTTGGGGTGAAGGGTGGGTGCGGTGAGCCAATTATGGACGCTTGGCTTATCATTTACCAAATCAAAAAACAGGCGGCGTGGGCAACAGGTGTGCTGGCGCGGTCAAACAGGGAACCCTCGGTCATGTCCATGCCATCCACGTACCCCCCGCAGCACGCAACGGCCCGGCGCATCGGTTTGGGCGTGTGGTGGTTGCTGCCCGTGCTGTTGGTGTTGTTGGCGGCATGGCCGCTGTGGGTGCGCAGCACGTGGCTTGCCGTGCTGGCGCTGGCTGCGGTGTTTGCACTGTCAAGCGCTGCCGTGTGGTGGTTACTGGCCCAGCGCCAGTCAACCCCGGTGCCAGATGCTGACCCGCAAGCGCTGGCGGCGGCACAGGACTTGGCCAATTTTTTGCAAAACGTGTTGCCTGCGTGGCGTTACCAGATCGATCTGGTCAAGTCGCAAACTGAAGCCGCCGTGCTGCAACTCACCACCAGTTTTGCCAATGTGTTGCAACACTTTGACCAGGCCGGAATTGGCGGTGGCGCCGCGCGCGGTGCTGGCGCAGATGCCACCATCAGCCTGCTGACGCTGTGCGAGCGTGAGTTGCAGCCCGTGGTGCTGTCGCTGACCAGTGTGATTGAGGGCAAGGACGTGCTGATGAACAACATCCGCGCCCTGGCCGAGCAAACCCTGACGCTGCAAACCATGAGTGCAGAAGTACGCAGCATTGCGGCACAAACCAATTTGCTGGCGCTAAATGCCGCCATTGAAGCCGCGCGTGCGGGCCAGTCAGGGCGCGGCTTTGCGGTGGTGGCCGCCGAGGTGCGCATGCTGTCGCAGCGTTCGGCTGAAACCGGCCAACGCATCGGCGAGCGCGTTAGCCACATTGCCGCCATCATGCAAACCACCCTGGCCGGGGCACAAGAAACCACGGTGCAGGACAAGCGTGCAGTGGCGTTGTCGGGCGAGTTGGTGGAGCATGTGCTGGGCCACGTGCGCAAGCTGGGTGATTCGGCCAGCGCCATGCACACACACGGCATGGTGGTGCGCACCGAGGTCGAAAGTTTGCTGATGGCGATGCAGTTTCAGGACCGGGTGTCGCAAATTCTGGTTGGCCTGGACAACAACGTGCAGCGCATGCAAGACGCGTTGGGTGGGCTGCCAGACCAAGGCCTGCCCGATGCTGAGGCCTGGCTGCATGAGATGAACCAGGCCTCATGGATGGAAGATCAAATTTACCGGACAACGGCGCACTGAGGACGTTTTCATGAATCCTGCCGCACCCCTTTCACCCCCCAGCCCAGCGGGCCTGTTGAGCCGCAGTCAACGCGCTGTGCTGCTGGTGGACGACGACACTTTTCAGCTTGAGCTTTGGGCCGGTATCCTGGCCCAGCTCGGCATCCACAACACCACGGCCGCCCAGGGGGGCCGACAGGCGCTGGAAAAATTGGCCGGTCATGGCAACCGGTTTGACTTGATTTTGATGGACTTGCACATGCCGGGCATGGACGGCTTTGAGTTCATGCAAGCGCTGGGCCAGGTTGGGTTTAGCGGCAGCCTGATCATTGTGTCGGGGCAAAATGAAGAGGTCATGAAAGCCGCCACGCTGGTGGCCCAATTGCGTCGTTTTACCCTGCTGGGGGCGGTGGCCAAACCGGTTGGACGGCAAGCCCTGGCGGCGCTGATTTGAGGGCTTGAATGTTCAGGTGAACAGCGCTGCCAGGGCCGTCAGTGCTGCCGTTTCAGCACGCAGCACCCGCACACCCAAGCTGGCCGGGCTGAAACCTTGGGCACAGGCCGCGTCCTCTTCGGCGCGGCTCAGCCCGCCCTCGGGGCCGGACAAAAAAGTGATGTGGTGGTGGCCCGTTGCCGCCACCCGCACCGGCTGCGCCGCATCACGCAGC
>JBGSRY010000294.1:0-18822 GCA_041737325.1 Rhodoferax sp.
AAAACAGCCGGAACAAGACCGAGTAAAAAATCAGTGATGGGGTTTCTTCTTCTACCACCACGCAGTAGGCCGCCGCCACCATGTCCAGCACGGTCAGTTGTAACCACCAGTAAAACAGCAAGGTGGTCAAACCGTATTGAAGTCCGACATAAACAAAAAAGACGTTGCCCAGCAGGGTCGAAAAGGGCCACATGATGCCTTCAAACAGCATGTACCACAAAATAAAACAATTCATGCCTGCTTTGCGTGGTTGCCAAAGCGCAGCTTTGTGTTTGGTGGTGGCCTGCAAGATGCCACGCGTCCAGCGGTAGCGCTGTTTAAGCAAGTCCAGCAAATGGCTGGGGGATTCGACCCAGGCGACGGCACTGGCTTCATAGGCAATGTGCCAACCGTGCATCAGGATTTTCAGGGTCACGTCACAATCTTCAGCGAAGGTGTCGCTGTCGTAGCCCCCCACCTGTTGCAGAACTGATTTGCGAAACATGCCCAGCGGCCCCGGAATGATGTTGACGGAGCGGATGAAGCTTTGCGCCTTGCGCGCCATGGCCAGTCCCTCAACGTATTCAAGCGCCTGAATTTTGGTCCATATGTTTTCACGGTTGATGACCTTGACGTTACCGGCCACGGCCGCAATCTTGGGGTTTTCGAAATGCCGGATGCAGGCACGCAGGGTGTTGCTGGAGAGTTTGGCATCACCATCCATGTTCAGGACGAAATCGCCGCGCGCCAGCGTCATGCCGGTATTGAGTGCCTGAGCCTTGCCGCCATTCGGTTTGGTGACCACCCGCACACGGATGGCGCTGGATTCCCGCGCCACCACGCTGGCCTTTTCATAGGTATCGTCGGTGGAGCCATCGTCCACCACAATGATCTCGAAGTTGGGGTAGTCCAGCACCAGCAGGGAGCGAATGGCGGCCTGGATCACCACGCCCTCATTGAAGGCCGGTACGACCAAAGAAATCATGGGCAGTGAGGCCTCGTCGCGGTAGTGCACCGGCTTCAGGTCGCGTTTGGTGTGCAGGGTTTCCAGGTGATCCAGAAACGAATACACAATCAAAATGGCATAGCGCAGCACCAGCAACGCCAGAAAAAAGAGCAGGTAGGCCGAGATGCTCGACAGCACCACACTTTCCAGCAGCACACTGAAAGAGCCTTTGGCGGCACGAACCGACTGGTAGCTGAATACCAGCACCAGAACAAAGACGGCAGCGGACAGGGTCGCCCAAAAATAGCGACTGAGTTTTCCTTTTAGCGCCAAAGTTTTTCCAGATTGATGTTGACCGACTGGGCTTTGTAAGCGCTGGCATCGCGCCAACTGGACATGGCCCAGAAGTTCATACCGATGGCGATGTCGTTGCTCAACCAATGCTTGCCGCCAGCCGACAGGCTCCAGTTGGAGCCCGCTTCACCATAGATGCCGGTGCCCAGTTGCGCCGATGCGAACAGGTTGGAGTTGCTGTCACCCCACTCGCCCAATAAACCGGCATACAGCGTTCCTGAGCCCTGATCGGGTGACCAGTAGTTGCCGGTGTTGAACTTGGCAAGCCGGGTTTCGATGCCCGCAAACGGCTTGAAATGGTCGCCCAGCGGTCGCCATACCGATGCCAGATGCAGGTTGGTGGTAAAAATGGTGTTGCCGTCGGTGATGTTGTAGTAATGCAGCTTGCCTTGGACGGTGCCAACGGCAAAATCCTGGGCCGCAGAAACGCCCAGGTGGGTGGCCGCCAAACTGGCCTGCAGTGCATTGGGGTTGGAGGCGATCCGGCTCCAATTGACCCGCCCTGCTTCCAGGGTAATTTGATCGTCGGCAAGCTTGATGGCTCCGCTGGCGTACAGGCTGTGGTCATATTGAGTCGGCATACTCAACTCCAGACTGGGCTTGAGCGCCAAATCAAGCGCCTGATAACGCAGTGTCACCTCTTGTTGTGCAGCCGTCACGCCGGGCAACGCATCTTGCACACCGCCGACTTCGACTTCGTAAATTTTGGCCCCGCTGCTGTCACGCCAACGGTGGTTGGCGGTGAGCGACTGGCGGGTATTGTCGGAGGAGTCTTGGGCGTGCCCCATGTCAACCAGGGTGCGCACACTGAGTTCGCGCTTGGCCAATTCCAGTCCTTCCAGGGCATCTGGATTTTCTGGCTCACTGGCCAACACTTCGTCATAAAGGGGTTTGGCGATGTCATCGCGACCGCGCCAGCGCTGCACATTGGCCAGACCAACGCGGGCCGGATTGGCGAATTCACCGGTGGTCAAGGCCTGGTAGGCCGGAATAGCGGCACGCAAGCGCCCCGTCCAGGCCAGACTGTTGGCAATGATCAGTTGCAGTTCGGCATCAGGTTTTTCTTTGGCCAACAGTTCCAAGCCAGCCGTGCCGGCGCTTTGATAGTCACCCGCCGTGTTGAAGTCGGCAACGCGCTGCTGCTCGGGGGAGCGTTTGGGCACATTGGCGCTTGTCTTGGATGCACCCGGAGCCGGTATGTAGTTGAACGAGGGCAGAGGGAGCCAGCCACCATTCGGACTGACCAAACCTGGACGATCAAGCGTGGCGCTGGCTAGCAGGCTGTCGGATTGGGCCAGGCTGCCCAAAGGAAAAGCGGCGCACACCAGCCAGACGAGGCTACGCCGGTGCACGGCAATTGGTGATTCGGGGTTGCGCTTGGGTTGATCTTTAGTGCTCAGAAACGAGAAGGAATGCGTCATGATTTGCTTTGTGTGCTGCGCACCGCACGCGGTGCTTGTTGCTTGCCAAACACGGATGGCCGGGCCTCTTCAGTGTATACAAATGGCGCAGCAGATCGGGCCGTGCTGCTGCTTGCAGCCGGTGCAACAGACGGGGCTGGCGGCTGACTGGGTGCAGGTCTGCGCCCCAGGTTTGAAAATAAACTCAATTTGGGTTTTGACACCGCTTCTGTCTGGCCGCTCGCCTGTGCTGTATCTGCTGTCAGTGCCTGGCCAAAAACAACTGGTTTGATTGTGGAGTCCGACCTGATTTGAATGGAAGACGCGTCTTCGGGATTGGCATCGCCAAACACGGCGCTGTGGTCGGGCAGGCTGCCGGTTTCGAGTGCCCGCGAGAGCGCGGACAACTCGGGTTGAATATCTTCTCGTCTAACCAAAAACCGGATGTTGCTGAAGATGGTATCAACCGGGTTCCCCAAAATCCGCTCAACCGTGCTTAACAGCACGGACTCCTGACAGGCATTCAAAAAGATGTAAATCTGGTCGTTGTCAGCTGACGTTAAATCACCGGGCCGGGACAAACCAATGCGATGCAGCACCTCCTCCAAGAGTTGTCCGGTGTGGGGTGTGGCCACAATCAAGGCACAGGGAATGTTCAGCGTGACGGCACGATCCAGAATCAGGTTGACTTCACGCACAAAACGCAACGGCCGCAAATAGCCGCGCATGCGAGTGGGTGTAACGCTGGCCAATGCCGCTTCGAAGTTGATGTCTACGTCACGGGTAAAAATTTGGCCACGCAGAGAATCCAGCAACAGGGTCAAGCGGCTGCTGGGCACGTCACGATGGATGATGAGGTTGACACCCAGACGTAACAGCAAGGCTTCATTCTGGAACCGAAGTGAAGCGGATTTTTCCTGCACCACAATGTGGGCATTGCGCCCCAAACCGAGCCGCAAGGTATGAACGGTTTCGGCCAGTTCCCGCAAACTGGTTGCAGATTGAAAAGTCAAAATAATGGTGGCACAGCGGGATGCACGCGTGGCGTGCAACATCCCAACCAAGGTGTCCACAGGGTGCCATTGGCCGGGACTTTGGCGCGCCAGGCTGCCCAAGTCGGGATCCATGTAAAAAATCTGCAGTTCGGCATCGTCAGGTGTGACGTTGCTGATCGGATCGGTGCTGCGCTGGCCTGGTGAAGCTGTAACAACCGCCGGTGCAACTTCATACAGGCCTGATGCAAGCGCCTGTAGCGGGAAGTGTCTGGCGGCGACAGCCCCTTCTGGTGACTGCCAATAATCAAAGAAAAGTTCAAGACCATTTTTTTCGCCACCCAAACGGGCAATACCCGTCAGGTTATCCATCATGGCGTTGATGGTGTTGGCATGTTCCGGCGTTAACCGGGTGAACACCAGCAGGGCGGTGACATCCCGCTGGGCCAGCCATTTGGACAGGACTTCAATTTGATCCAGGGCCATAGAGATGTCGTGCAGGCTTAACAACTCATCGGCTTGGTCAAACAACAGAAAACTGTGCGCGGGAATGTCAAAATATTCCAGTTCTTGTGTGAAATTTTCGGCACCAAAACGAAACATTTTTTTGGCAAATTCATCTTGCATCAAAAATAGCTGGAGACAATTGGCCGCCATGCTCTCTTGTGTATCCAGTTCTCCAAATGAATTGATGCGCTGCAAAAACAGTTCGGGATTGTTTGGCAGTATGACGCTGCACTCCATACCGCGCTCGAGCGCACTGGCCATGCTGCCGGCCAAAATAGGAAAGCGTGCCGAGGGTATTTCGGCCAGCAACACGTACAAGCCGCCACTGACCATGCCACCGCTGAGTAATGGAAGTGCGTGAACGCCGAGCTGGACCACAGGTGTGGGTGCGGTGGAAAGGGTGGAGTCATTCATATTGAAACTGCATGTTAGAGTTGTAAGGTTTTTATCACAAATGGCTAATTTGTTTCGGATAAAAAATGTCGGTGATTTCACGGAAATCCGTCTTATTTCAAATAAAACCATGAAATTTCAACTCCAGGGTTTCAATTCAACGGGTCGGGTAGCCATGTGGTTGGCACTGATTGCCTTGCTGCTGTTACAAGCATGCGCCAGCAAACCGTCGGCAACCTCCCCAGAAACAGATGCCGCAGCCGCCAAGGAAGTGTTGCCAGCGGCTGATTTATTTGTCCCTGCAGGCAACTGGGGTAAGTTGACCGATAGTCAGCCCCTCGTGGCGGTTGCGGCGCTGCCAAAACCGCCAACCACCGCTGGTGCAGTGGCACAGCCTGCGTTCGTGCCGCAAGTCTGGCTGTATGCATCCCCTACGACCCAAGCGTTTTTAGCCGCAGCAGGTCTGGATAGCACGATGGGTATCCGCCTCTGGGAAGTGTTTTTGCGTAAATACAAAATTCCATTCAAAAAGGTGTCCTCTGCCGAGCAGCTTGAACAATCACAGCCTGGGGTATTGTTGTTACCGTCCAGCGTGGCTTTGTCGGATGCGGAGTTGCGCGCTGTGGTGCATTTCAGAGCCAAAGGAGGGGCTGTGCTGTCCACCTGGCTAACTGGGGTGCGTGACGAAAAAGGTCAATGGCGTGGCTTTGATTTCATGTCAACGGCCTTGGGTGTCAAGGTGCTGGGCAACACACAAGCCGATGAAGAAGACAACTTCATGTCAACTTATGGTGATAACCCGGTCACACACGCTCTGCCTGCAGGTCAGCGCATTTGGCTGGAGCGGGTACAAGGGTGGTATCCGCTGCGTCTGGCGGGTGGTCATGCGGCCGCTGAAGTAACCGATTGGTCGCGTAACTTTGTTCTGGACAAGCCAGCTACCACGGCGGTTTTTGATGAACAGATGCTGCCGTCAGGAACTTACTCGCGGTCAGTGGTCCTGGGTTACCCGGAACGTTTGTGGTTGTCGGCCGATCCGCAGCAGCTAGAAGCCATCGCGCACAACGCCCTGATGTGGTTGTTACGCCAACCAGATGCTTACTTGGCCGCGTGGCCCGAGCCTTTTGACAATGCGGTGGTGATGGCCATTGACACGGCTGAGGTGATGCAAGAGAGCGATTTGCAACTGGCACAGCAACTTGAGGAAGCAGGCGGCCATGGCACCTACTTTGTGTTGGGTGATATAGCGCAAAAAAGTCCCGATATTTTGAAAAAATTGCAGGCCCGTGGCCACGAGATTGCCTACATGGGTGACAGTTTTGGCGGTTTCAGTGACCAGTCGACCAAAGTCCAGTCCAAGCGACTGGAATCGATGCGGCAGTTGTTTCAAAACGCGGGGATGGAACTGGCAGCCGACGCAGGGTTTCATGCGCCCATGGAGTCCTACGACAAAACCACTGAGAAATTACTCCGTGAAGGTGCGTTTGGGTATTACGTCGCCTTCATGGATGCGACCGATACGCGCCTGCCTGTGCTGCTGGATGCGGAACCGAGCCCGGAAACAGCAGCTACACCGAAGCAAATTGTGGTACTGCCGCGCACCCAAAGTGGTCCTGATGATGTCATGGAAGAAAACGACCCCGAAGTTGGTATGAAAATTTTCAAGGGTGCTTTGGATGTGTCCCAGCGCATGGCCGCTTTGTCGGTGTTGCGGTTGCCCAATCAAAGCTTGTTGACCCCAGAACAACTTGGTGAAGTTTTTGGTTACCTGAAAACGCGCAAAGCCCAAACCTGGATGGTCACAGCGGCCCAGGTGAACCAGTGGTGGCGAGCGCGTGAACGGGTCAAGGTGAATTTTCAGGCCACACAAGGCGTACCGGTTTTAACCGTGACCATCTCTGGTGAGAAATCTGTGGCCGGTGCAGTGGCGGTGCGGGTGAATTTGCCGCAGGCTTACAGCACCTTGCGCTTGACGGCCTTGGACGCTGCAACCGTGATACCCAAGGTACACGCAGTGGATGCGTGGCGCGCTTCGGTTTTACTCGACGGATTAAAACCAGGGCGTTACCAGTGGCAACTGGCATTTAACCCCGTGACACAGTAGTGTGTAGAGTCGTCCGTCGGCCGGTTGGCCGGTTGGCCGGTTTGAGTTGTTCGCAAATATTTCAAACTTTCTTATGCTATTACGTTCAAAAATTCTCCCCTGGTTAAGTGTTGTGGTCAGTGCAGCGCTGGCTGGTCTCGCCCATGCGCAACCCACGGGTTTGCTCTATGACCCCGAGCCTCCAGTCGATTCTGCGTATGTCCGTGTTTTGGTGGCTCCGCAGGGGGCTGCCATGGACGTGGCGATCGACGGAAAAATTCGTTTCAAGCGACTGAGTGCAGGGAGCCCCAGTGATTATTTGGTGGTTCCTGCCGGTCAGCACGTGGTGTCGATCCAGCCCAGCGGTCAATCCAAAGCTCAATATTCCGCTGCGCTTGATGTGGTTCGTGGACGTGCCCTGACCGTGGCTTTCGCGTCGTCACAAGCGGGTGTCAAGCCCTTTGTTTTTGAAGACAAAGCCAATTCCAACAAACTCAAAGCGCTGGTTGCCGTCTACCACCTGGATGCAAAGGTCGGTGCACTCGATGTGCTGAGTGCGGATGGAAAAACCAAAGTTTTTTCAGCGGTTCAGTTTGGGCAGTCGGCCAATATTCAAGTCAATCCCATCAAGATTGAGCTGATGGTGGCTCGGTCGGGTGAAAAAAGTGCGTTGGCCACGACCCCTTTGTCCATGACACAGGGCGGCACTTACAGCATGGTATTGTCAGCTGGAACAGGTGGCAAACTCAACGTCAAAAATTATCAAAATAAAATCGAACGCTACACTGGAAAATAATAATTTTTATTAAAAAATACTATTTTTTTACCCTTAATTTAAATTTAATAAAATCCAATTCATCATGAATCAAATCTTCATTAAAAAAACATGGATTAAGCTTTTGCTAGCCAGTGCAGCTTGCGTTAATCTGGTGCATGCCCAGGATGCTTCGTATGTGGTTCGTGGAAATGATGATTGGCTGTTTACAAAATATGAGTTTGCAACACCAGCCGATAGTGCTGACACCAATGCAACCATTGGTTTGCTCGAGAAAACCAATCAACTTTTTGCGCGTCATGACATAGCCTTGGCGCTGGTGATTGTTCCTTCAAAAATCAGGATTTATCGCGATCAACTGCCTGCCGATAAACCATTGGATTCCTATACAAATGAAAAATATGAGCATATTTATAAAGAATTGCGTGACAAAGGGGTTCATGTTGTTAACCTGAATCAGGCTTTTATAAATAACCCGAAACGCAGCAGTGATACACCCTTATTTTTACACCAGGATACCCATTGGTCAGCCGCAGGTGCATTATTGGCAGCAGAAACCATCAAAACCGAAATCGACAAGGATGCTGTTCTGAACAAGGCCTTGCTGTCAACGTCTGAAGAAAAATATAGCTTGGCTTGGGCAACCAGGGCTGGCATAAGCCGGGCACGGGATTTGGTCAAAATGTTGCCTGCGGGATCGCCCACTGTTGCACCTGAGAGAACCACTTTCTTTAAAGTTGTCAAAGAATCCAAATCACAGGTCGGGTTACTGACTGAGGGTGACAAAGTTGGGATTACGGTCATAGGAAGCAGTTACACCAACAAAAATACCGGTTATCCGGATGGACTGCGTTTTACTTTGCAACGAAATTTACTGGATATTTCTATTCCTGTAGACCAGGGGCCTTGGGTTGGAATGGAAGCTTATCTGAAGGATGATGCCTTCAAAACCAACAAACCAAAAATGATTATTTGGGAGATACCAGAGCGCGAGTTCCGTTCACCACCAAATTACAAATTCAGAGATTCAAGATATATTATTGATAACACTGAGTGGTTATCGCGTATCGCCAAACTTTTGGATTAAAAAATACTTTTTATGACTATTACGGAGAGGTTTTTATGAATAAAAAAACAATTATTTCAACCGCTATAACTGGCTTATTGAGTAGTACCTGCTTATGGGCGCAGCAGGGGACAACCATCATGGGGCAGGATGACTGGTTGTTTTATCAGTATGAGATGACCGATTCAAGTCATCTCAATTCCGAAAACACCTCTCTGGGCTTGATTGCAAAGCTCAATCGACAGTTGCGTGACAATGGCATTCACTTGGTTGTGAGCATGGTGCCTTTGAAAATGCGTGTTTATTCGGAGCATTTGCCCGACACGATAAAAATCAGCGATTACATGCGCGACAGTTACACCCGCATGACAGGCGTTCTAGCAACAGGCCAGGTACACGTGGTTGATCTGAATACGGCATTTTTGTCCAGTCCCAAACGCACCGCAGAGACACCCTTCTTCTTCCGGCTTGATACCCACTGGGCCCCCACCGGGGCCATGTTGGCAGCTGAAACCATCCAGGCGGGTATCCAGGCCAATCCGGCTGCAAGAAACGCGCTGGCGACGGTTCCCGAGGAAAAATTCAACATTGCGTATGGCAAACGCAAATACCGCTCCAAGGGACGTGACTTGGCGGAACAACTGCCGCCAGGGTCTCGGACTTACCCCATAGAGCTGGTGACACCGGTCAACATCAGCCGCGCACAGCCAGCCAAAGAAGACCTGTTGGGTAACCGACTGCCTGCGGGGGTGTCATTGGTTGGTAGCAGCTATTCGCACGAATGGACTGGGTTTGCCGATGCCTTGCGGTACGTCTTGCAACGCGATGTGCTGAGCGTGTCGGTGGGCGCTGATCGTGGTTCATGGGTGGGGATGGAGAGCTACTTGCGCGATGACTCGTTTCAGACCAAAGCACCTGCGGTGTTGCTGTGGGAGCTACCGGAAAGAGACATGAAAGCACCGCCGGACTATGGATTTCGCGACGCGCGCTACCACATGGACAACACTGAATGGCTGTTGCGGGTGTCAGCGTTGGTGCAAGGCAAATGCAGTCCTGCCGCAACCCGTGCGCAGGTTGGGGTGGCGGGCCTAGCTGGAAAGTCAGCACAGCTCAAAGGTAACGATCTGGTGAGTGGGCCAACGTCTGAGCAGGATTTTGTTGAAATCAACTTTGACAAGCCGCTGGATAAACTGGACTACCTGTCAGCACAGTTGACACTGAACGGCCCCAAATCGGTCACTCTGGAAGGGATCGGCGTGGGTGCTGCCGCACGACGGGTGGTGGTTGGAGTTGCTGGGGACGATGCCCCGCATGCGTTCAAAGTGCCACTTCCATCCGCTGGAAAAGGATTCACCAAGGTTCGACTTTTTCCGGGTAAAAGCAACGGCTTGACACTGCAAGGCTTGCAGATTTGCCGTCAGCCTGAAAATCTGTTGCAGTAAAACGGTATCAAAAAATGGGGGCGGCGGTTGGTGTTAACCGACAGGACCAGATCACGGCCGCAAACCCACGCTGTTCAGCCAGGACGGCTCTTGGCTGAGTGGGGCGTACAAAAAGCGTTCAGGTATCTCCCAAATCATCAGTTTGGGTTTATTTTGTTTGAAGGCATCGTCCTTCAAATACGCCGTTGTTGCATCCAGCAAGCCGCCCCCATCTTTAGCAGTGTTGAGCACCTTGGATCGCAAGGCTTGCTGTAAAAAACCATGAAAATTTCCGCGCAGTGAGTAAGATGTGCCGGTCAACGTCACAGGAACACTTGCATCGCCAAACAAACTCGCCACACTGTCCACATCCGTTTGCTGGGTGATCAGAGGCAGCTCCTGATCAGGCGAGGGGCGCAGGTGGTTCGGAACATTATCCAGACCCATCAAGTGGATCAGGTCACCGGCCCGCTCTGTGGATACACCGTTGGCTGTGGTCTGGAATCTGCTGGGCTCCAGTTTTAACCCCATGGCCTGAATATGCAGCGCGATTTTTTCTGCCGCAATTTGAGCGCCTGTCTGATTCCAGTGGGTATCGGTGCGGTAATAAACTTCTTTGCTGCGGGCTGTTGCATACAGGGGTTCTAGCAAATCAACTGCGTCAACCTTGTGCTGCTTGAGCGCGGCGAGTGCCGAGGCATAGCGTGGCTGGTTGTAAACAGGGTAGCGTCCTTGCGGCAAAAATTCGGCATAAACACGCGCCTTGTCGGGCACCAAGGCCACAACCAATTGGACTTGCTGCACCTGCAGCGCCCGGGCGGCCGCACCCAGCAGCTCGGCTCTGGATTGCAAATTCTGTTCACCGGTGGGTTCAAACTTGAGTTCTTCTGCCAAGAAAAGAAAGTTGTTTTTACCCACCCGCACTTGCTCACCCGCACCACCAGTGAGGAAATAGCGCAGGCTGTTGGCGGCGGCAATCAAAGTTGGTCGAAGTGGCAGTTTTTGATCCAATTGCTTTTCAAGTCCACCTGTCATGCGTCCAGCGCGAAAGTCAGCCCAGGTACGGGGGAATTCAAGTCCATCTGGGTGACGTGCTACGGCCACGATTTGCCAAACCCCCACCGCCATCACCAAGCCCAAGGTCAAAGCGGTGGCTTGGTATAAAACGCCAGCGAAGGGTCGATTGATCAAAATCGATGCATCAGGTTTCATCATGTGTGACAGGTTGGCGGTTTAGAACTGGAAATACAAAAAGGGCGTAAAGGACTGCGACGACAGCGTCGCAACAGCCCAAAGAAAAAGTGGAATCAGCAGAAAGCGTAAAACCGGGATGTCGTGTTTCTTCAACCACGGCATGCTGTAGACAAGCACAATACCCAGCCCGAGCACGATCAACCGATCAGATGTGATGTGCCAGTCGACCGCCGGGCTGAATCCAATACCGTTGAGGCCGAACATGCCCTGCATCATGCGGGCGGCACCTGTCACATCCGTGGCGCGAAAGATAACCCAACCGATGATCACCAGCAGCATGGTCTTCAAAACACGCAACCAGTTCGGCCACACCGATGGGCCAAACCGTTGTTCCCAAAAACGTTCCAGCACCAAGATGCCGCCGTGCCACGCACCCCAAAGAATAAAAGTCCAGTTGGCCCCGTGCCATAGTCCACCAAGCAACATGGTCAAAAACAAATTGATATAGGTGCGCACGACTCCTTTTCGGTTGCCTCCCAATGAAATATAGAGGTATTCCCTGAGCCAGCTGGACAAGGACATATGCCAACGTTTCCAGAATTCAGTGATCGAGCGTGAGACATAAGGATCATTGAAGTTTTCAGGGAAAACAAATCCAATCATCAAGGCCAGTCCGATGGCCATGTCGGTATACCCACTGAAATCAAAAAACAACTGAATGGTATAGGCTACGGCCCCCAACCACGCATCAGCCAAGGTTGGCGAGGTGGCATTGAAAGCGGCATCCGCCAAAGGTGCAACGGTATCTGCGATAAGGACTTTTTTGCAAAAACCAACCATGAAAACAAAACTGCCACGGGCGAAGCGGTCAAGTGAGTGCACACGGCTTCGGAACTGTTCAGCCAACAAGTGGTAGCGTAATACCGGGCCCGCCACCAAGTGCGGAAACAAGGCGATGAAGGCGGCAAAGTCGATCAAGTTACGCGCTGGCAAGGCCTCGCGCCGATAAATATCGACCAGGTAGCTGATGGCATGAAAGATATAAAACGACAGTCCAATGGGGAGCAGTACATGGGCAAATCCAACTGGTTTGAAACCAAGCGTGAGCAAGGCGCTGTTAAGGCTCTCAACACCAAAATTTGCATATTTGAAATAGGCCAAGGCGAGTAAATTCAGCACCACCCCCAGAGCCAGCAAATGGTATCGACGCTGCGCATTTTGAGCACTGCCAATGGCCAGTGCAACCGCATAGCTCACCAGCGTAACCCCCACCAGTAGCGCCAAAAAATCGGGCCGCCACCATGCGTAAAAACTATAGCTGAACAGCAGAATCAGCAGTGACTTGGCGCGCCACGGTGTCAGGTAATAACAAACCAGGAACAAAGGCAGAAAAGCGAACAGAAAAATAGTGGAACTGAAAACCATACTTAGTGCTGTGGTTGCTCTGTGGCATCGAGGATTGAATTAATGCGAAACGTTTTGTCCTGTCGTGCGCGTTGACGGAAAAAATGGTCAACCAGTTCACCGTTATCGTAACCAAGCAAGAAAAAAGCGATGCCGCCGAGTTGTTGCTCTATCAAATAATCGGTTTTGCGTTGCAACGCCCACCAGTCTTCAAACCATCCTTCCACGAACTGCCCATTGGCATTCTTGAATCGGTAAGAAGATGAACCACTGGCAGCATCATGCGTGGCCCCGTATTGCAGCACACGCTGCTGCACGTTAAACGTGATATCTGGCAGCACAGAGGATGCTACAGGGGCAAAAGTAGTGCTGACACCTTTGCTCAGCGTTGGGCTGCGCGGTGTACGCCGCAACACAGGCCATTCATAACCAAACAAAGGAAAACCCAGCATCAAGCGTGATTTGGGAATCTCCAGCCTGGATGCCTGTGCAACGGCTTTTTCCCAAGTCACCGCATCAGCCCCCGTTAAAGGAGCGACGGGGCCTGCTGTTTTACTCCCAGCCCAGTGTGCGTCATAGCCTTGTAGCACGACCTGATCCACATCGGCCAACGTACCTGTGTCATACAGCGTGGTTTTGCCACCGAGAGGGAAAAAAACAGACAGATTTTTACGTGGCTGCTGTTGGTGCAGTTGTAGTGCCAAAGCTTGCACAAACTGTTGGTATCGTCCCACTCTGGTGGCATCGATCGATGTGTAAATTTCAACATCAAGCTGCAAACCAGCCACATCGTCGTGGGCAGCCAGTTCCATGGCTTGATCGAGCAGGTGTTGGACTGCTTCATCTGAGTCAAATAAGGTCGCGAAAGTTGGTACATCCAGCAGTGTCAGTGTCAAGTCAAGTGGCGTGCCGCTCACACGAAGCGCTTGGCGTAAATCAAGCCATTGCTCAGGCCAACCATGGTGTTGTGCAATCGATCCATCGGCAGAAATATCAAGCTGAAAGAACAACAGTCGATCAAAATTACCTAGCGCAACATTGCGCCAACTTGTCGGCAACCACCAGCCCAGATAGCCCCAGGCTTTTGGGACTTCCGCCATGGCAGCACACTGCAGCCAGAGCAAGGCGACCAACAACAAATGCCGCACACTACGCCCGACCATGCTCAGGTGCAGTCCAGCAGCCAGTCGGTCACATACTGAATGTCCAGACTGGCGCTGCTGCCGGGTTCATAGTGCAACACAGGGCGTTCAAATGCCAATGCATGCGCCACATGCGGATCTTTATGGATGGTCACCGGGACAACTTGTCCCGGATGGTTGGCAAACAAGGCCGAACGGACATGATGTGCCAACGTGCTGCTGACAGGCATCTGATTGAGCAAAAAATGGAAACCACGAAAATCTGACAGACCAGCGGTGTATTGCTGCACCAGCGATTCAATTTGTGCCACCGTAGCCAGTGAAGCGGCATCAGCCAGCAGGACAATCAATGCGCGCTGTGCTGCCTGCAGCGCCTGCTTTAAAAATACACCAGGCCCAGGGGGCGTATCGAGAATAACAAAATCAAAATTATTCTCATGGAGAGACTCAACACCATCAGCCACCCAGTTTGAATCGTGTTTGAGCTGACTTTCAAAGTCTTCCAGTTCGGTCTCGGACACGCGACCAAAAGGAATAAAGCTGATACCAAACGGGCTTTCGAAAATTGAGCTGGGGGTGATGCCTTCGCGTACCAACCCGGCCATTTCGTCTGGCCCAAGTCCGAGATGCAAGCGTTGGGAATTTTGCGGATCAAGGTCGATCAACAGAACCTTTTTTTGGCGCTGGCTAAGTGCAACGGCGATGTTGGCAGCCAGGGTTGATTTGCCCACGCCACCTTTGCCAGAAATAAAAGCTATGACTTGCATACGGTGTTTAAAAAGGTACTTAGTGGGTACGCACTGGAGGCAACAGCTCCAGTGTGTCCGAGGGTTTCAATTTAAGGCGTTCCAATTTTGGCAAAACGACTGCACGTACGACTGGTGTGGTCACTGGTTGATCTGATTCAACCGCAACATTGGCCCCTTCGGGTACAGGTGCAGGATCTTGCTTGATTGTTGCCTCTGGTACTTGCATCGCGGGCGCAGCGGGTGCGGCCACATTGGTCTTTGCTTTTACAAGCTTGGGAGAAAGCACCTTGGCCGCAGGACGTGTTGTGTCTGGTTGGACGGGGGGTGGCGTGGATTCAACAGCCTGTCGGTTTTTGATGATGGCAGGTTTGGGGGGCAAGTCAGAAGTACGGGCTGGGTTGTTTTTACCAGTGGTGCGCCCGAGTTTACGCAAGGCTTCCGCATGGCTTGGGTCGCCAAGCAAAATTTTTTGCCAAATCTCAAGCGCAAGATCAGGTCGGTCTTTTTGTTCCCATTCATGCGCTTGGTCGACAAAATAACCGGTCATCAGGTCGTCTGCAGACCAGACCGGCATGGTCAGTGGAACCAGCAGCGCCAACATGCATGTCCGTAGCTTGATCGGCATGGGGTCTCAGACCGATTTGCGAAACCGGCGATCAACCACTCGCTTGAGCGGACGGTACGCGATCACGGCCAGAAGAATGCAAACCAGCAAGGCTAATAAACCTAGCAGCAGTGGTTGATCTGAGAAAAACCACGGCACTTTGCTCAGCCACGGAAGTGAACCGAGGTAATAGGTGGCGCTGACTTTTGCATGGTTAACACTTTTGTCATCTATCACGGCGAAGTCGCCTTGAATCAACGGGGTTCGTTCGGCATCAATCAGCAAGTCAGAAATTTTGCGTAAACCGATTGGATTGTCGGCATAAAACACCACGGCGCTGCGGCCAGCTTGCAAGGGCGATTCGATGGCCATCAGGGCTGACAAATCACCAGTATCACTGATACTGAATGTGCTCTTGGGCAGCGGTGTAGCCTGTAAGTCTTGTTGTTCCCAACGGTAGGTTGGCCGCCAGATGGCATCGGGCTCACGAACGCGGCGTTCACCATTGACTTTGATCATCGGCAAATGGTCATACCATTTGCTCATCAAGCGCTGGTTTTTGGCCGAGCCCACCACCAGTAAGTCGCGCCCAGCCACTTTTTCAACATCAAGTGCGGAAACGACGGCGTGTCGCAATGCCGGGTATCCGGTGGCCTCTCCCATACGCCCCATCAATGTCAAATAAAGACTGACTTCGTCGCTGTTGGCGTTTTCAGGCAAAACCACTGCGGTTTCAGACAAGTCTGCCATGCGAGTGAAGGGGAAGCCCATCGTGGCGAAATATGCCAAATTTGGCAGCGCAACGTAATGCGGGAAACCACTGAAATCAATCGTTGATTCGGGGTCAATGGCAGCTTGTAAATTATCCGGGGGCCAGTTCTGGCACTCACCCTGTTTCAAGACATCAAAATAGTAGGCCAATTGAAGTTGATCGCGGCCACTCAGGGCGTAAGGTGCGGCGTGCAACAGTTCTTCGTTGGGAGTCACCATTTGTGTGCTGGCCGGTACGCGCTCGAGTTGGCCCGGTTTTTTGGCGGGATCATTGAGTGCTAAGGTTTGCAGAAAATTGTTGTTCAGATTGATGTTCAAACTCGAGTTGTGATGCTCGGGCAAACGTGTCACCCGGTACTTCAGTTTGATCGGTGTACCTGGGGTGCGCCACGTGAACAGATCCGGTGGAACGCGGTAATTCAGACGAATCACATCCGGGAAATAACCTTGGACGCGCAACTCTTCAGCGCGAGCCAACTCACCAAATCGCACCGGCCTGTTGGTTGGAATCCAGGCTGGCGCATCGTAAGGTTGGCGGGGTGCGGCTTCGGCCTCTTTGGTGACCGTTACTTGTGATCCGGCGAGCGTAGGACTGATCAATGCCACGGCACGTGCTGCGCGCAGCAGTTCCTCCTCGGAGCCCCCGGTGATGACCAGCAATTTTGCCAATGGATTGGTGGGGTGGGCTTGAATGGAAATGCTCGATGCCGCGCTGCCCTGGATGCCAAAAACGCTTTCTCCGTTTTGCAAAAACATGACCGCGTTGCCCTCGGGCAAGGCATTCAAGGACACCGGAAATTGTGCACCGCGTGCCCCAGCCTGCAAGCCGAACCATGATGACACGATGCCCGCAGCCCTTAATGTTCCCATGGAAGGTGCCGAAGCGAATACAAAAGGCAGACGCAGCGGCGCGGTTTCTCTTTTGTCGAGGAACGGAGCCGGAAGTTTTTTCAAATCAGGTGCAGTGGGCACTTGCGCCAATGTCAACTCAAGCCGTCCCAAATCGCTCAAGGTCAACCATAAAGATGAATGCGTTGGGTCTTCACATTGCCGGGTGTAATGGCCTATCAAGGTAAAAGTCAAAAAATTCGTGTCGTTGAACAGGCGCGGATCAAGCTTGATTTCACGTGTGTTGCCCTGTTCTTTGTCTTTGGGCAGCGCTGCAACCATGGCCATGCGGTCGTTGAGCGCAATTTTCAGATGGCTTAATTCCGGGATCAAACTCGGCGAGTAATCGTAGGCGATACGCAGCTTGGCGGACACCACAATTTCATCGGCACGCACCGGAAATGCCAGCGTTTGGCTGCCATGGACACCACGCAACTTGATCGCAGACCAAGCGCCCATTTGCTTGAAGGTGAGTGACACCACCCGTTGATTGGATGACAGTTGGGGTGCTTGCGCACCCGCCAGCAACACTTCTTCTTGTGGCTTTTCTTTGGTGGTTTTGACGTTGAGCGACTTGGCTTCAGTGTTGGTGATGCCCAGCAGCGCAGAGGCAACCAATCCGGCAGCAATCAAATTTCGCGCGGATACAAGTTTCAAGCAAGCCGGTTTCAGGCACATCATTTTGTTTTCCATTTTTGGATCCATTTTTGCAAATAGGTTGCTTTACCGGTAAAAACCACGATCAGAAGCGCAAGGTACTGACTCACCCAGCGCGGCCATGGTCGATCTGCACGTGGCCCGGGTAGCCACTTGGGCCAATCACGGCCACGGTAAAAAACAGCAGCAGCAAACGCACGGTAAGTTGTCGCGGCCGTGTCGCTGATGCGCACTTGCAAGTTGCGATCTTGCAGCGAAACGACCTGGACCTGGTACGGCGATTCTTGCGGCCCATGCAATATCGACATGGTAACCATCGAACCAACCGGCAGCGGAACTTCAATCGGCAACTGGATCATCAAGGGCATGGCTGGAAAATTTTGTGTCTGGCATGACAACGTGCGCTTGCCGGGGAGTTGCAGCATCACCGCTAACTTTTGACAATGGAACTGATGCTGTTCAATCGCCTGGGCTTCTTCGGTCACTGCAAGCATGCTGGCTAAGCGCATGAGGTTGTAGGTAGACCATAAAAGATAGAGCGCTGTGATGTCGTCGGGAAGCTCAGCGGAGCCAGCCCAGTACCAACTCCCCAACACGATGGATGCAAGGTTGAGTAAACCCACGAGCCCATAACTGCTGCCCACGATGCGGTCGACTGCAGGCCAGCCCTTCCAACGGAGTTTTTGGGGCATGTGCCAAGGCTGGCTGATTTTGGTACGGATAAAACTCAAGGTGGTGGGCAAAAACAAATACCAACCCAGGATGGTTTCGCGAAGTTGCGCAAAAACAGTCAAACGAGCCTGCGCATTCCTTCTTGACAGAGCGATATGCCCCAGCAGCACATGTGGCAGTGCATACAGCGCCCAAAGATCAGCACCACTCTGAATGATGTGCAAACCTGCCAGCAAATAAGCAGCTGGGGCAACAAAAAACACAAGACGCACGCATGGGTAATAAAACTGCATGGCCAAGTGCAAATCCTCTATTTTTTGTTGCACTGCCAACGTCATGTCGTTAAAAACTTGAGGAACGCAAAATAGTGCAGAACTGTCCAGTTCAGGTTTTTCTGTGCCCGAGGTCGCTTCACGCTGCACTAGAGGCTCCGATCGCCAACCAACGTAAACGACACCAAACCCTTGCGCTTGTAACTGGCGTGCGGTGTGCTGGTGTCTGGAAACGGGCCCGGCTGAAAAGCCACCTACAGCCAGCAACATGGAACGGCGAGAAAGCGAAAAAGAGGGCCCTGGCTGCAATCCGTTAAACAGTTTCTGGCTGCGTCCATCGAGTCCGGGTGCGAAACAGTGATCAGGTGTTTCAACCATGCTCAACGATGGATGTGACACCAACCACCCGATGGTTTGTTTCAAAAGGTTAGCCCGGGGATGGTGTTCACCGTCCAACACCAGAATACAGTCGCCATGGCTGGATGACAGCGCCTGATTGACCCGCTCGGACAACGTCTGCCCCGGATGTTCGGCAACTGAATAGACGACCTCC
>JBGSRY010000335.1:0-3813 GCA_041737325.1 Rhodoferax sp.
AACCCGCTGTGGCAGCGCGCCGCCAACACGCCGGTGCTGGTGGTGTTTCGCGGGCCGCAGGCTTACATCTCGCCGTCGTGGTACGCGGCCAAGGCCGAGCACGGCAAGGTGGTGCCCACCTGGAATTACGTGCTGGTGCAAGCCCGCGGCACGCTGCGCGTGATCGACGATGCCAATTGGCTGCGTACACAGGTGGAGGCGCTGACGCGCTCACGCGAAGACTCACGCGCCGCGCCTTGGCAGGTGAGCGACGCGCCAGCTGACTACGTGGCGCAGATGCTGCGCGCGATTGTGGGCATTGAAGTCACCATTGAAACCCTCACAGGTAAATGGAAAGTCAGCCAGAATCGGGCTGAGTCAGACCGCACCGGCGTGGCGCTGGGGCTGCGCCAGGAGCCGGGCGACCAAGCTGCCGAGATGGCTGAATGGGTCTTTAAAACACTACTATAAACATAGCTGCTTGCGCACTATCTATAAGGGCTAGAGCCTGATTTATTATATTTTTTCAAATCTTTTTTAATCCCCACATTCCCTCATCAAGGTCATCGCCATGTCCCACAACCTTCCCACCATCCCCCACCTGATCAACGGCCAGCGCACCCCTGGCGGCACGCGCAGCGCCGACGTGTTCAACCCCGCTACCGGCCAGGCTGAAAAGCGCGTGGGGCTGGCCGACAAGCTCACGGTGGAGGCAGCGATTGCCAACGCCCAAGCCGCCTACCCGGCCTGGCGCGCCACGCCGCCTTTGAAACGCGCGCGCGTCATGAGCAAACTCAAAGTCTTGCTGGAAGACAACGCCGATGCCATCTGCGCGCTGGTCACCGCCGAGCACGGCAAGGTGCTGGCCGACAGCCTGGGCGAGTTGCAGCGCGGCATTGAAAACGTCGAATACGCCAGTTACGCGCCCGAATTGCTGAAGGGCGAGCACAGCAAGAATGTCGGCCCCGCCATTGACAGCTGGAGCGAGTTCCAGGCGCTGGGCGTGTGCGCCGGCATCACGCCGTTCAACTTTCCGGTGATGGTGCCGCTGTGGATGTGGCCGATGGCTGTGGCCTGCGGCAACACCTTCATCTTGAAACCGTCCGAGCGCGACCCGTCCAGCGCGCTCTTGGTAGCGGAATTGGCCCTGCAAGCTGGCTTGCCGCCGGGCGTGCTCAACGTGGTGCACGGCGACAAAGAGGCGGTGGACACCTTGCTGACCGACCCGCGCGTCAAAGCCATCAGCTTTGTCGGCTCCACGCCCATTGCTGAATACATCTACGCCACGGGTTGTGCCCATGGCAAACGCGTGCAAGCGCTGGGCGGTGCAAAAAATCATGCTGTGGTGATGCCCGATGCCGACATCGCCAACGCCGTCAACGCCTTGATGGGCGCGGCTTATGGCTCGTGCGGCGAACGCTGCATGGCCATCCCGCTGGTGGTGGCGGTTGGCGACGCCACGGCTGATGCGGTGATTGCCGGGCTGAAAGTTGAAATCGCCAAAATGAAAGTCGGCCCCGGCACGCAAGTCGCCTGCGACATGGGGCCGCTGGTGACAAAAGCGCACTTTGACAAGGTCAAAGGTTACGTGGACCAAGGCGTGGCCGAGGGCGCGGCGCTGGTGGTGGATGGGCGCTCAATCAGCGTACCCGGCCATGAGCGCGGCTACTTTTTGGGCGCTTGCCTGTTTGACCACGTCAAACCCGGCATGACCATTTACCAGGAAGAGATTTTTGGCCCGGTGCTGGGCGTGGTGCGCGTCAAAACCTTGCAAGAGGCCATGGACATGATCGATGCGCACGAGTACGGCAACGGCACCTGCATCTTCACCCGCGACGGCGAGGCCGCGCGCTACTTCACCGACAACATCCTGGTGGGCATGGTGGGCGTGAACGTGCCGCTGCCCGTTCCGGTGGCGTACCACAGCTTTGGTGGCTGGAAGCGCAGCCTGTTTGGCGACCTGCACGGCTACGGGCCGGATGCAGTGCGCTTTTATACCAAGCGCAAAACCGTCACCCAGCGCTGGCCCAGTGCGGGGGTGCGCGAGGGGGCGGTGTTTAGTTTTCCGAGTAGCCGGTAAAGCCCGCCGTTTTACTGCTTGACGGCTTCCACCTGCACCAGCACGCGCACATTCTTGGGGAAACCCCAGTCAATGCCGTAGTTCATGCCGTAGGCGGTGCGGTCCAGTGTGCCTTCAAAGTCGCCACCACACACCTCGCGTTTGAGCATCGGGTTGTCATAGCAGTTGAAGTTGCTGGCTTTGAGCGTGAACGCATTGGTTTTACCCAACAGCGTCAGCTGGCCGGTCACTTCAGCCAGCTTGTCGCCACTGAAGACAAACTTGTCGGACACAAACGTCATGGTCGGAAATTTTTCGGCATTGAACAAGTCAGCACTTTGCAGGTGTTTATTGAAAGCCGCAAAGCCGGTGTTGATGGACGTGGTATCAAACGTGATGCTGACCTTGCCGGTCTTGGCCGCACGGTCAAATTCAACGCTGCCCTCTTTTTTGTCAAAGCGGCCGCGGTTGGTGGAAGTGCCAAAGTGGCCGATCTCGAACGTGGCGTAGGTATGCGCCGGGTCAATGGCGTAGCTGGCGGCGTGCGCCGAGGCTGCGCCCATCAGCAGGGTGGCGACGGCGGCGAGGGGCAAAAGGGTTGAACGCATCAAAAATACTCCTGTGGGGTTGAAAGAAAAAACGCAAACTAACATCAAAAAACAGAGCTACTCAAGCATGATCCATAAGGTCTAGAGGTCAAAATGGCACATAAAAACTGGGGCGGCTTCAGAGCTTGCCCACGCCACTCAAGGCCAGTTTGAAACGCACCTGCACCTCGTCGGCCACCATGGCGGTGTCGGCCCAGTCGCCATCACCAATGCCAAACGCCAGCCGCTTGATGGGCAGCACGCCGGTGGCGGTGGTGACGCTGCCGCTTTGCGTCATGGCCAGGGACACCAGCACCGGCTGGGCACGACCCTTGATGCTGAGCTGGCCCGCCACTTCATATTTGCCCCCGCCCAGCGCCTTGAAAGACGACGAGGCAAAGCTGGCTTGCGGAAATTTGGGCACGTTGAACCACGTGGTTTTGGGCAGCTCGGTGTCCATCTCGGGCGTGCCGATGCTGGCGCTGCCCATGTCCACGGTCAAGGCCACTTTGCTGGCGGCCAGTTTGGCGGCATCAAAACTGAGCTGCGCGTCAAATTTCTTGAAGCGGCCCTGAATCGGCACGCCCATTTGCTTGGCGGTAAAAGCCAGCTCGCTTTGGGCCACCAGCAGCTTTTGCTGCGCCAAGGCGGGCAGGCTGGTCAGAGCGGCGAGCCCCAAGGCGCAAAGAAGAGACGTTGTTTTGAGGGTGTTTTTCATCAGGGGACTCCAGTGCAATTTAACGGCGACCCGGCAGCATGCGTTGCAGCAAACCGTCGCGGTCGACCCATTGGTGTTTGAGCGCTGCCGCCACGTGCAAGCCCGCCAGCCCAACCAAGGCCAGCGCGGCCAGCTTGTGCAATGGTTTGATGAGCTCGGCCAACGCCTTGTCAGCGGGCAACAGATCCGGCAAGGCCACTTGGCCAAACCAGACAATGGGAAACCCGGCCGCCGAGCTGTAGGCCCAGCCCAGCAAGGGCACGGCAAAAAACAACAGGTACATCAGGTGGTGCGTGGCGTGGTAAGCGCGCAGTTGCCAGCGTGGCATGGCCTGCGCAATGGCTGCGGGCAGCGCGGGTGGGCGGTGTGTAACGCGCCACAGCAGGCGCAACGCCGACAGCAGCAACACGCTGATGCCGGCCCATTTGTGCCAGTTGTAGAGCTTGAGCCGCGTCGGTGAAAACGGCAGA
>JBGSRY010000358.1:0-3784 GCA_041737325.1 Rhodoferax sp.
GCACCCGCCGTCGCACTGCTTTGAGGATGCCACGCAAAATTTCCAGCGGTGGAGGCGGACAGCCGGGTATGGTTTCATCCACCGGGATCACATTGGCCACGCGGCCACAGCTGGCGTAACTCTCACCAAAGATGCCGCCGTCGCAACCACAATCGCCCACCGCCACCACCAGTTTGGGCTCGGGCGTGGCATCAAAAGTGCGCTTCAGGGCGGTTTCCATGTGACGTGACACCGGGCCAGTGACCAGCAACAAATCGGCGTGACGTGGGCTGGCCACAAATTTGATGCCCAAGCCTTCAATGTTGTAGTAGGGGTTGCCCAGGGCATTGATCTCAAGTTCGCAGCCGTTGCACGAACCAGCATCGACCAAACGAATGGTCAGGGCTTGACCCAGAATGTCGAGCAGCTCGGCCTGAATGCGGGTTGCTTCCTGCTGCGCTGGCGCACCAATGTCGGGTGCGGGCTCGCTGCGGATGCCATGACGGGTGACCTGTTGAACAATTTTCCAGATCATAGGTCTTGCCCCGAGTAGCTCAAATTGAATGATTTGTTGATGAGCGGGAAGTCGGGCACGATGTTGCCCATGATGGCGTGCTCCAGCACGGGCCAGTTTTGCCAGGACGGGTCATGCAAATGGCAGCGCCGGATGTGCTGACCCTGGTCTGCCCCCGTCAGCTCCAGGCTGACAAACACTTCGCCACGCCAGCCCTCGACCCAGCCCGCACCGCGTGCGGCAAGCGCAGGCAGGGTCATTGCACACGACACCTCACCCACAGGCATGTTGGCCAGCATGCCACGCAACAAACGCATGGACTCAAACACTTCGTCAAAACGCACCAAGACACGCGCCGCCACGTCACCGTTATGGTGGGTGGCCATGGCCACTTGTAGTCCGCCGTAGGGGTCAAATGGATGGTCGCTGCGTACATCCCAGGCCTGGCTGCTGGCACGTCCGGCCAATCCGGTCAAACCCAGCCGTGAAGCCAATTCGGGCTCCACGCGGCCAGCAGTCATGAAACGGTCTTGCAGCCCGGCGTGGGCTTCGTAAATATCAAACAGGGTGTGCACTTCCTGCTCAACCGCGTCGCACTGGTGCAGCAACAGGTCACGCTGGGCCCGGTCGATGTCAACCCCTACGCCGCCTGGAATGATGCAGTCCATCATCAGCCGGTGTCCAAACACGGTTTTGGAAGCCCGCAGCCAATCTTCACGCAGCCTTGAAAATTGCGCCAAACCAAAGGCAAACGCGGCATCGTTGCCCAGTGCCCCCAGGTCAGACAGGTGGGCTGCCACCCGTTCACGCTCCAGCATGACGGCACGCAACCAGGCCGCACGCGCTGGAATACGGGTTTGGCATGCCGACTCCAGTGCCATGCAATAGGCCCAGGCGTAGGCCACAGTGGTGTCACCAGACACCCGGCCAGCCAAACGGTGCGCCTGCAACGGTTGCTGCTGCGTCATGCGCTGTTCGATGCCTTTATGGGTGTAGCCCAGTCGTTGCTCCAACCGCAACACTTTCTCACCCACCACGGAAAAACGGAAATGTCCCGGCTCGATGATGCCCGCATGCACCGGCCCCACGGCAATCTCGTGCACGCCATCGCCTTCCACACGCACAAACGGGTAATCTTGCAGCGCGGTGGGTGCAGGGGCCGGCAAATGACGCGCATCTTGCTGCAACGGCACATAGTCCTCAGCCCAGGCCCCGTGGTTGAGCCATGGGCGCACATCTTGTGCGCCCAGTGCAGAAACGCCCGACAAATCGGCTGCGGCTCGCTGCATGCGTGCGGCCGCAGGAAACACCGGCGCAATATCCGGGTAAACCCAACGACCATTCTGTTGCGTCAAGGGCAAAGACAACCAGAATGCACCATCAAGCGTGACATAAGCCGCACACATGCACACGGTGTCCTGGCTGTCAGCAGCCTGCACAGCGTGGTGTTCCATGGGCCCAGCCCACAAGGCCAACAAACGCCCACCCTCGTCACGCACCGCCGACGCAGCAGCCTGCCACTGTGCGCTGTTCACTTCGGCATACCACACCGGCACGGGAGCCAGCAATGCCGTAAATTCAAGATCAAGCCCAGGTATTTGCATGCCGTCAGCCTCCCAACATGCTGGCGGCTTGCACATACCAGCCATTCAGGTACGACGGAATGTACAGGCCCAACACCAGCGCCAGCATCAAGTGCACGAACACCGGCACCAAGGCCGGTGGATGGGCCAGCGGCTTGAGCGTGGTGTCGCCAAACACCATCGGCAAGACCCGAATCAGAATCGAGGCAAAGGCGACACCCAGCGCCAGAAAAAGGAACGGGGCAGCCCAGGGCTGCTCACGCATGGCCGTGGTCAGAATCAAAAATTCGCTGGCAAACACACCAAAAGGTGGCATCCCCAAAATAGCCATGACACCCAGCATCAAGCCCCAGCCGACGGTGGGATTCACCTTGATGAGCCCCCGAATTTCGCTCATCACCTGCGTACCCGCCTTTTGCGTGGCGTGGCCGACGGTGAAGAAAATAGCCGACTTGACCAGCGAATGCACCGTCATGTGCAGCAAACCGGCAAAGTTGGCCACCGGCCCGCCCATGCCAAAGGCAAAGGTGATCATGCCCATGTGTTCGATGCTGGAATACGAAAACATGCGTTTGACATCTTTTTGCCGCGACAGAAAAAAGGCGGCTACGGTGACCGAGAGCAAACCAAAACCCATCATCAACTGGCCCGCCATGTTGCTGCCCAGTGCACCATCGGTCAACACCTTGCAGCGCAGCACCGCGTACATGGCCACATTGAGCAGCAAGCCCGAGAGCACCGCCGACACCGGTGTGGGGCCCTCGGCGTGGGCATCGGGCAACCAGCTGTGCAAGGGCACCATGCCAATTTTGGTGCCATAGCCAATCAGTAAAAACACAAAAGCCAGGCTGATGATGTTGGGGTCAAGCTGACCCTTGATGTCGTTCAGGTTGGTCCACAGCAGGGTAGCGTTCTCGGGCCCCAGCACCTTGTCGGCCGCCATGTACAGCAGGATGGTGCCAAACAGGGCTTGGGCAATGCCCACGCCACACAAAATGAAATATTTCCAGGCGGCTTCCAGACTGGCCGTGGTGCGGTAGACGCTCACCAGCAGCACGGTGGTGAGCGTAGCGGCCTCCATAGCCACCCAGACAATGCCCAGGTTGTTGGTGGTAAAGCCCAGCAACATGGTGAAGCTGAACAACTGGTACATGCTGTGGTACAGGCGCATGCGCGGTGGTGTCATCTTGCCGTGGTCTTGCTCAATGCGCATGTAGGGGCGCGAAAAAATCGCTGTGGTCAAACTGACAAACGCGGTCAGGGTGACCAAAAACACATTCAGCGGATCAATGAAAAATTGTTTGTGTAAAACAAATTGTGGGCCTTCAGACACCACCTGGATCGTCATCTCGCAGGCGGCCAAAAAAGTACCCAGGCTGAACACCACATTGATGTCGCGAGCGTAAGCGCGGTGACCCAACAAGCCCAGCACCATGCCGCCTAACAATGGAATTCCCAAAACAAATAACAGCGCGTGCATGCTTAATCTTCTTTCAGCGCTTCAAGGTTGTGGATGTCCAGGTTGTCAAACTTCTCGCGAATCTGGAACATGAACACCCCCAGAATCAACACCCCCACCAGCACGTCAAGCGCAATCCCAAACTCGACAATCATCGGCATGCCGTTGGTGACGGTGGTGGCAGCAAAGATCAAACCGTTTTCCATTGACAAAAAACCAATCACTTGCGGCACCGCCTTGGAGCGGGTG
>JBGSRY010000378.1:0-2677 GCA_041737325.1 Rhodoferax sp.
CTGCCGGCATGGCCTGGCGTGCAGGGGCTGGGGCTGGGCGCGCAGCGGGGGCTGGGCGGCTGTAACCACCGTCGTCGTCACCCTGGCTGGGCTCGCCTCTGCCCTCACGGTCACCCAGCAACTGCATTTCACTGGCGATGACATCGGTGGAGTAGCGTTCCACACCGTTTTTGTCGGTGTATTTGTTGGTTTTGATGCGACCCTCAACGTACACCGGGCGGCCTTTTTTCAGGTATTGGCTGGCAATTTCAGCCAAGCGGCCAAAAAACGTGACCCGATGCCATTCGGTTTCTTCAACCATTTCGCCCGCTTTGTTCTTGTAGCGGCTGCTGGTGGCAATGGTGATGTTGGCCACCGGGTCGCCGCTGGGCAAGTAGCGGACTTCGGGGTCGCGCCCCAGGTTGCCGAGCAAAATGACTTTATTGACAGAGGCCATGGTTGTTTTTCCTTCAAATGAATCGGTGTTTGGCGGCAAGTTGGCTTGCCAAGTTTTCAGTTTATCCGGCTTTTGGCACCGCTTGCGGGCGCCCTGGAGCCTGCATCGGCCAGGCCACCAGCAGCCACAACAACATCAAGCCCGCACAGGTGGCGTACAAGCCGCTGGCCCCGGTGTGTTTCACCAGCCAGCCGCCGCCCATGCCACCGGCAAAAAACCCCAGCGACTGCAGCGTGTTGTAGACCCCAATGGCCGCGCCCCGGGTTTGCGCCGGAGCCAGGCGCGACACGATGCTGGGTTGGCTGGCTTCAAGCACGTTAAAGCCATAGAAAAACACAAACAACAAACCACCCAGCAGCACGATACTGGGACTGCCTCCCACTTGTGACCACAACGCCGCCTGCACGGCGGCCGTCAAGCCAATTGAGGTCAAAAACACAGCCCGCAAATAGCCTCGTTTTTCCAGCTGGAACAAACTGCCCCCCATCACCACAAACGAGCCCAACACCGCCGGCAAGTACACCTGCCAGTGGTGCTCACGGCTCAAGCCAGCTTGCACCAACATGGCGGGCAGCGCCAGCCACATGGCCAGCTGTACCGCATGCAACACAAACACACCAAAATTGAGCCGCAACAAGGCGGGCGATCGCAGCACATCCAGCACCCGGCCTTTGGGCAAATCCTTGTGTTTAAGCGGCTCTTGCGGTACCCACCAAAGCACACCCACCACGCCCAGCAAAGCCAGCGCGCCGGTCAGCGCAAAGATGCCGACCAGGCCGATCCAGCTGGCCAGCACCGGTGCCGCCACCAGCGACACGGCAAACATCAGACCAATGCTGGCGCCCACCATGGCCATCGACTTGGTTCGCACCTCGTCGCGCGTCAGGTCAGCCAGCAGCGCGGTCACTGCAGCCGACACCGCGCCCGCACCCTGCACCGCACGCCCCACGGCCAGCCAAGTCAAGCTGGGCGCCAGCGCCGCTACCAAGCTACCCGCCGCAAACACCAGCAAACCAAACACAATCACCGGCTTGCGGCCAAAGCGGTCTGAGGCCAAGCCATACAAAAACTGCAGCAGGGCTTGCGTCAAGCCATAAATACCCATGGTGAAACCCACCATGGCGGCATCTTCACCGCCAGGATAGTGCGCAGCCTCCATGGCGAACACCGGCAGAATCAAAAACAAGCCCAGCATGCGCAGCGCAAAAATGCTGGCCAATGAAAAACTGGCGCGCAATTCCAGGGCCGTCATGGCGTTGGTAACAACTTCGGGCTGCGCACTGGCGTGGGCCAGAGGAACATTCACATCTGACAAGGGCTTCTCCGAAAAAAACGCAACTGCAACCCAACCGGGCCGCAAGGGCTGGATTGTCCCCGATTCTTTTCAGCCCGCTGATTGACTATCATGGCAGGTTACCAATTGCACGCTAGTGAACATGTTGAGCGCATCCCCTTTGAACCCTGCCCCCCTGCCCAGCCCATTGGAAGGCCGCTACCTGGGCGCTGCCCTGGCAGCGCAAACCATCAGCATCCGAGGTGCGCGCACGCACAACCTGAAAAACATCGACCTCGACATCCCGCGCAACCAGTTGGTGGTGATCACCGGTTTGAGCGGTTCGGGCAAGTCCAGCCTGGCGTTTGACACGCTCTACGCCGAAGGCCAGCGCCGCTATGTGGAGAGCCTGAGCACCTATGCGCGCCAGTTTTTGCAGCTCATGGACAAGCCCGATGTGGACATGATCGAGGGCTTGAGCCCGGCCATCAGCATCGAGCAAAAAGCCACCAGCCACAACCCGCGCTCCACCGTCGGCACGGTGACCGAGATTCACGACTACCTGCGCCTGCTGTTTGCCCGCGCTGGCACGCCGCATTGCCCCACGCACCAGTTACCTTTGCAGATGCAAACCGTGAGCCAGATGGTGGATGCCACGCTGGCCTTGCCCGAAGACACCCGGCTGATGGTGCTGGCCCCGGTGGCGCGCGAGAAAAAAGGTGAGTTTTTAGAGCTGTTTGCCGACATGCAGGCGCAGGGCTATGTGCGCTTTCGGCTCAATGGCGAGGTAATCGAGGCCGAGCACCTGCCGGCGCTGAAGAAGACCGAGAAGCACAACATCGATGTGGTGATCGACCGCATCAAGGTGCGCGTGCACGGCGAAGACGACGAAGTCAACCCTTTGCGTCAGCGTCTCGCTGAAAGTTTTGAAGCGGCCTTGCGGCTGGCCGAAGGCCGTGCCCTCACGG